>JAPDPR010000008.1:12608-95436 GCA_034506335.1 candidate division KSB1 bacterium | reverse complement strand
GGACAGGACAAATCCTGCTCCCTGCGCACCCACGTCCGCGAAGTGGTTGAGGGTCAACCAGTCGTAGCGCGCGTTGCGCGGCGAGTAGTGACCCCCCTGGGTCGTCAGGCGCGCTAGTATTATAGCACCGACCTCCTCATGCCACACATCCGCACCGGGGAAAGTGTGCGAGAAATCCCATGTGTAGAGCTGGGAAAAGTTCTGCATGACTTCGTTGCGAATCTCAACCCGATCGAGGTCGCGGAACAAAGTGATTCTCGTCACGTGAGACAAGGGCGAGGCGCCGCTGGCTGTGAGCGTGACGGAGACAGGTCCCGCTTCCTCCATGACCACGGTGCCGCTCCCCGGACCGAGACAATTGAGTCCTCCCTCCTGTCCGGCAAGCTCTGTGTATCCACGACGTTTATCCACAAGGCTTGTTATGGCACCGTTGTCAGAAACTGTTAGGCGGTAGAGGTCAGTTTCGACCGTCGGACCTGAGGTCTGGGCCCACTGCGGGAAATCTTTGCCGGGTCCAGGTTGAACCTCAAACACGCGATAGCCTGTTGGTGGTACCCGCGCAGCCAATACGCGCAAGGTGACGTGCCCTGTCACGGCGTGCCTCTGGGCCGGCACCTGTTCGCCTGTCTCCACATCCACCACCGTGCAGGGGAAGGGTCCTTCGTAGGGAAGATCCGCATAGTCGGTGCGCTCCCATCCCAGTGGGTTAAACACCGCAAAGCGCGGAAAGGCCCCTGCAGGAATCAGCCTGCCCAGATGGGTGCTCGCATCGCTGTAGAGGCTTTCCACATAGGCCTCGATCTCCTCGGCAATACGCCGCTGCCAGGCCGCGCGCGCCTGCTTGGTGATGTGCCCGTCAGCGGTCCACGCATGTTCGAAGTACAAACCCATGTCCATCCAGGCGCGCTCACGGGCCTGCTCCCTTCCGGCCATGAATGTAGGCTCGTGCACGCACACCAGCGCAGCCAAGGCCTCTGCGGCACGCAATTTCTCGATGCTACGCTTCACGCGCGCCGAGACTTCCGCCATGGAGGCGCAATAAAGGTCCCATTCATTCCCAAAACTGCAGGCAAGGGTCGGTAGGTTGTTCCCATAGGTGGCCTCAAAGTCCTGAAAGAAATCCAGTTCGTTGGAGACAATCACCCGCCTTCCAGGAAGCGTTTTTTCCTTCGCAGCGCGAACGAATTCGTCGGTGAGTACCTGCAGCTCATCCCATCCTTTCCCGAACAAACCAATGACCGAGTAGGGGTAGATGGAACGAAAGTAGGGGTCCGCATCTACAAAGTCGATGACGCCAAAGGTGTCGTACGCTTCAGCGTATCCCCCCGGCCCCTGGTTGCCGTGATAGACCATGGAATACCATTTCATGAGGATCCTGCTTCCATCCGGCCCCTCCCACCAATAGGCCTCGTGCGGCCGACCATAGATGTCCTCGATCTGCGTGAGGCAGGCACAAACACCTTTCCACGAGTAGCGAGCCCCAGCACCTGCCCACAGGGCGCCGAGCCCATAAGGGAGGGTCTGATTCTCCATGGAAATCGCTATGGGAAACTTTAGTCCGAATCGCCGCTCTAACGAACCTGGGTAGTACATGCTGCGCAGCACGCCCTCCATTGGCATGCCCCCGTAGCAGACGACAAGGGGATTGAGCGGCACGCCGATGTGTCCGCTGCGCATGCGATCCACGAGCCGGGCAAATTCAGCCGCAGAGCGGTGCTTCTGGTAGGTCCAAACCCAGTAGCTTCCGTCGCAGTTAAAGCGGCTTTGGAAATCCGAAGGCTCGCCCGCCGTGGCGTCTGCCAAGTCCAGGTAATAGTCGAGCATGGAGAGAAACGCCTGCCGGTAGGTTTCTTCATCCGCGCGCCACATGTAGTCGGTGTGGTCGTCGTTGGCAATGTAGATGCGCTTCTCGGACTGTGCCCTCCCGACACCTACCAAGCAGGCCAACAAGAGAGCAAGCGTTTTGGCAGTGACCATGCTGCTCCACAGAGTTAATGGGTGAACGCGAATTGACGGGCTACGAGTCATGGAGTGCACGCAACCCGAGCCATTTTCGAGGGGACGTGATGGATGGACGTGCCCTGGGGCAGAGGCAAAGGTCGTAACCGCATGGCGCGATAAAGACGAAGGCTTCTGCCCACCCCGGGTGGGAAACGCAATTCCTTATCCAATGTGAAGTGCTCGAGCAGGCAACCGCAAATCATTTCTCGTCTATTGCCAAAATCCTGCGCAGGATTCACACCGGTCAGGAGCCTGAACCCCAGATCGATGAGGGGGGAGGCCCCGGGTGTGACAACGACCAGGGCACCAGATGGCTTGAGGACGCGGCGTATCTCTCGGCAGGCGCGTGAGAGGTCGGGCACGAATTCAAGGGCGCTAATGGCCACCACGGCTTGGAAGCTTGCGTCGAGAAAAGGGATGTTCTCGGCGCTGGCCCTGACTAGGTGGGCCTTCACCCCTTCGCCGCGCAACACTGCTCGCACCGCCGCGGCAAACTGGTGCACGTCCGCACCCATGACGGGTGCGGTAATGTGCGTCAGCTCTGGCAGGAAAATGCCGCTGCCGTACCCTATTTCAAGCACCGGCCCGGAGTCAATCTCCTGCAGCAGCTTCCGACAAAGTCTAAACCTCTGGCGCTGGATGAAACCGAGTAGGGGCCGAAAATTCCAATCGGCATGGTCTACAGGTCCGGTCCGAACAAGTGCATTCTTGGGCAATAGGCGGAGAGGGGTACGCATTCTTAGTGCTCCTCCGTTTTCGCATAGGAAAGAGAAAGGCGAGCCTCGACTTCACCACATGCCGAAGCATCGGCAGGCACGAGCCGAAAAACCTGGAGGTCACCACATTCCGCCACCAGGGGAAAACGCTCGGCCAGCTCCTGAGCGAACCCTGGCTTTTGGGCCACAGCTTCGCGCTCCGCCACAAACCAACGCGCTCCGCGCATGGCCAAACTCTCCAGGGCAGCGAAAGACTGGTTCTCAATCGCAACATTGAAGCCTTTGTGCTCCAGCCAATAGAAAAGGTAGGGAGCATTTATGGCCAGAGGGTAGCCGTCCTCATCCACACTGTGCCCGCCAGAGGCGACGATCAAATCGTCGGCTGGGATGTGGTGCCGCACTTCTCGCGCGCACTGGTAGATTGCCTGCATGTGGGAAGGATGCACATCCTTCGCGATCCGGAAACCGCACAGAATCAGCGAGGAGGCGGCACAGAAAGGAATGCATGCTCTGCCCAGCCAGCCATGCCACCCCAGAACGGGCTTGGGCCCGCCGCTTGCCCTCGGGAACCCTAACGCCACAATCGCCCCTCCACCCGTAATTAGACCTGCCGCTAGGATCGTGGGTCGAAAGCTAGTCAGGAGGCGCGCAAGAACAATTATTACCGCTAATGCCCCTGCGACGACCAACCCCACGCTCCTTCGCCGCTGCGACCCTCTCACTACCTCCCCTAGCCCATGGCCAAACAGTAACGCCGCTGGCGGCACACTTGCCACGTGATAGTAGATGGACCAGTCCTCGCTGGTAGTGCGCGATGCGATGACATAATAGACCAATACCGCCAGCGTCCACAGGGCAGCGAGGATGGCGCCCCGCTCCCGCCTCCGCCAGAGACCATAGGCAGCGACAACCCAGCCTAAAGGCATCCATACAAAGAGCGCCTCTATCCTTAGGATGCCCAAGACGAAGCGCGGGTTCGTGAAAAAGTCCAACCCGATCCAGTGGTATTCGTTGGACAGGCCAAGCGAGTTGCCGTAGTCCAGCCACAACCGATGGGCATGCGTATACCAGAGCACCGCAGGGAGTACGATGAGCGCCGCCAATGCCCACAAGCGTCTGCTTCTTAGCCCTCGGCGCCCCTTGCGCACAAGAACCAGGCCAAGGAACAGCAACCCAATGTGAGCGCTGTTCACCTTTGCCAGGAGGGCACAGGAGGCACTCCCTGCGGTAAGCCAGTACCAGAGCCACTTCTCCTCGTCTAGCCAGCGGAGGAACGTGTACACCGCCAGGATGATGAAGAAAAGCATGATGGCTTCTGGTTGCAGAGAGTTGGCGACCCTGATGCTAAGGGGGCTTAGCACGAAAAAGGCCGCGGCAGCAAGTGCAGCTTGAGGACGCAGGAACCTGCGAGCAAGCGCAAAAAACGCCAGCATAGAGCCGATGGAGAAAACAAAGGGCACTAACCTCCCCACCTGCTCGCGAAGGCCCAGGATCTTGTACAGCAGGGCGATTTGCCATGAGAGGGCTGGGAATTCCATCTCGGCATATCCCGGCCCATCACCGCGCCAGTCAATGCGCGGATAGAGTATGTTCATTCCCTCCTGGTAGAAATTGCGCGCTACCGCGGCCATGTCGCACTCGCGCCAAGCTTCCCGTACCGAGCCATCCACCGGACGCCACAGGTCTATGGCCCGCAGCCAGACTCCAAGGCCGAGGAGGAGCGCGTACAGCCCGCCATGTGACAGCTTTCTCTTCATCGGGCGCCCGTCACTCCACCGTAACGGCGGGCTCAGGATGTGGTTCAGGCCTGGTTCCCTTTGGTACGCCGTCTGCTATTCCGACGCGGGTTCGGGCGCACTCAGAACGAAGACTTGTCCGCAACCGCTGTGCGGCGAGGTCGAGCAGCAGGCGCAAATGTCCCCGGATCGTGCTTACTACCTTCATCTTGGAGTAGCCAAGCAACCTGCTGTGCAGCACGGTGGGGAACTCGACGATTCTTCCGCCGGCTTGGTCCACCTTGGCGAGGAGCTCCACGATGCCGATAAAGTTGCCGTGTGACAGAGTCAGATCCGCCACGGCGCTGCGGCGATAAACACGGCAACAGCTCGAATAGGTGGCCAGCTTGTTGCGGAATACCAGGTGGTAGGCCTTGGACAGGTGCTTAGAGAGCAACAGACGCCAGCGTGGCACATTGAACACTGCCCCTTGCCGATGGTAGGGTGAGGCAACCACGACGTCCACCCCCTCACGCAAAAGGGGTATCATTTCCAACAGATCAAGCGGGTCGTAAGTGCAATCGGCGTCGATGGAGCAGACCATCTCCGTGTCTGCCGCCCGTAGGCCAGTCTGAATAGCTGCGGCCACACCGCGATTGCTCCCGTGCCGAAGGACACGACAGTCGCTTCGGCCCTGAAACATCCGGAGTAGCTCCTCGCCAGTTCCATCGCTGCTGGCGTCGTCAACGAAGAGGAAGGTGAAGCGGTACTTCCCTTCCGCGGCGCGTTTCAAGTCCGCCAGCGCATGGGACAAATATGTCAGAGAGCTGGTCTCGTTGTAGCAGGGAATAACCAGCGTCACGGGTTCACCGCGCGCTGCACCATCTTTTGTCAGGTCGACCCGGCATAGGCTAACCCCCTCCGAACGCACCGCTCCAGCAGCTTGAGGAACCGGGTCCAAACCCAGGTACTGGCTCACGCTTTCAAACTGGGCGTTCTTCAGATACAGGTGAAGGTGCTCCGCAATGCGCCCAAGATTGCGATATTGCCGCACATGGGCGAGTACGCCCATGTTGTTGATGCGGGGCAATTCCACGTCCAACTCCCATGGATGGAAGTAGAGCACGAACGGCTCGGCGTTCTCCAAGGTCCAGCGCTGGAACCCGCGCCGAGTGAACCATTGCGGCAGCTGCCTCAGATAATTGCCGCCGGCAACCGGGACATTGAAACCTAACACCCGAGCGGTGGGCGGCGGCAATTCCCATAGGCGTCCCCGCGCGTTCTCGTAGAGATGCAGCCGGCGACAGTCACAGTCGCCCCTGAGAGACCAAAGGCGTGGGCGCATGCTGGCGTCATAGCGGTACCCTTCGTCGATGAGCACGTCCAGGACCCAACGATCTGCAGGAGAAAGCCAGCCCAATGCACAGCGATAGCCAAGCACGCGGGGCGCTCCGGCTGCCACCAGCGCTTCCTCGGCCCTGTGCAGGTCCTCACGGAATTGCTCCGGAGTCAGTCTTCGCACATCCTGGGGCAAGTAACCGGCGCTGGCAATCTCGTGGCCCTCTGCCACCAGGCGCCGCACCAGCTCAGGCCTCTGCTCGGCCAGCCATCCCAGAGTGAAAAAGGTCGCTTTCACGCCGTAGGCTTCAAGAAGACTACATACCTTGTCGACGTTCTCATCAATTCGAGAGCTCAGCCGGTGCCACTGGCGGGTGCCGATCACCTTCCGGAACACACAGCGGTGGTAGTAGTCGTGGAGCAACACGGTAATCACGTGTCGCCTGGTACCAATGGTCATTGAGACTCTCCTCCTGTGTGCACAGCCAGCACGGGAAGTTTTTCTTTCCTCAAATGCTGCGCGAACTCGCCCATGGGTCGCAGGGAGTAGCAAGAGACCAACCGGCCCAATACCTCGTCGGCCACGTCAAGTTTGTCCTGCCAGCGCACCCTCATGGCTGGGAAGAACGCGAGCTCTGGCGCATCCTCCACGTCCAGAAAGTCAAGCGGATGTAGGAGAAAACTGGGAGGCGTGCCCGTGGCCCGACAGAGGAACAGCGCAAGCTCAAAGTAGGCCCTCATGAGAGGCCGAGACTTTTCCGCCAGGTACATCAGGTAACTGAGGTGAAAAGGAGTTCTCAGCCCGGGTATGGTCGTGACCGGGATCTCCACCACGCGGCGACCGTTCGCGGTCAAAAAGTGCGGGCCCACAGGCCTCAGGCCGTCGCGGAAGGTGCCAAAAAGGCCCTCCCGGTGTCTGCGCTCTTCTTCGGACAGCGTGCTTCTCTTGAGGAAGTACGCTCTAGCCAGCGGTGCCAAGACCGTCGGCAGCGAGGAGGCGTCGAACGAGTAGTCCAGCTCGGCCAATACCTCAATGAGCGAGGGGCTCCAGCTGAAGCCGGGACCGCGGAAGCCAACAGGCGCTGTCCCCGTGATGCGGACCAGTTCCTCATGGGTAGCGAGCACCTCCAGCTTGATGTCCTCGCGCGTATAGCGCTGCAGCCACGGCTCGTGATGATAGGAGTGATTCCCCAGCTCGTGTCCCTCCTCAACGATAGCCCTAAGCAAATCCTGGTTCTGTGTGCGGGCCGCATCGTGTCCGACAACAAAAAAGGTGAGGCGCAGATTGCGGGGAGCCAGGAACGAAAGGATGCGGGGCACCGCCACCTGTAGGTACGACGGGAACTCCTGCCAGCGGGCATCCCCGCGAGTGCGCATGTAGGACCATTTGTCGTCTAGGTCCAGCGAAATGGTCGCCAAGGGTCTGCTGTCGCCCATCCGGGCCTCGACCGTGCCCATCACGAACTCCCGATGACTGTTGCCGCTTCCTCTGCCTGGCGCACCGCTTCGTTCACATTGAGCGTGGTGGAAACAATTTGCGCCGAATTAACGATAAAGAGGCCCGGCGTGCTCGCGCGCATTGGCGGCGCTATTTCCGAATAGCCCAGGGTCGGCAAAGCGAACACGTGCCCATCCCTGGTCACAGTCCACCCTGCTATGTCTTCTTGCTTGAGCGCCGGGTACATTCGCTGCAAACCGTTAAGGAAAGATTCCAGCACCTCTTCGTCCGGAGTGAGGAACAACTGATCATCAGAAGGCACATACTTGGGCAAATACACCAGCGTGTAACCCTGGAAAGAATCGGCTCCCACCAGGGCAGACATCTCGATAATCCCGGTGAATGGTAGGCCTTCGTCAGCGATGTTAGTGAGGTAGTATCCTCCCAGAGGCTTCCGCAGAAGCAGGGCCAAACAGACAATCCCCATGTAACTTGCCTTTCGTAGCTGTGTCTGCTCTGTTTCGCTGAGCCAGGGGCAGGAAGACAGTATGGTCGGGTTGGGCACGGTGAGCACCACCTTGGCAGCGCGGTGAACCGCCCCGTTCGCAAAATGGAGAAGAAAGCCCCCTTGCTCACGAGGCTCAACGCGCCAAAGCCGATGGTCGCACTTGAGGGTCACGCCGCGCTTTTCGAGCACCCGCTTCATGGCGCCTACCACCGAGCCATACCCTCCTTGCACGTAACCGAGTTTTTCCTTTTTGTCGCCACTAACCCGGGCGCCATACAACCTGCGCACCGTGGCCCAGATGAACGCGGCCGAGGCACGGCTATACTCCTCCCCAAGCTTGGCGCGCAGCAGTGGCACCCAGATGCGGGCACACACGTTCCGGCCTGACCATCTGCGGAGCCATGCGACTGCAGATACCCTGTCCAAACTTCGCCAGTTCCTCAGCCTGGAAGCGTACAGAACATTGAGCCCAAAGCGGAGCCGATCCACCACCGAGAGGACCGGTAACAGAGCAAATTCCCGTGCCGACGACACTGAGTGGAGTGCGCCATCGATGAACAGGCCGGTGCGGGTTTGCTCCCAGACTACCTGCTTGGAGAGCCCCAGCTCCGCAAGCAGCGCAAGGAGGCACGAGTCACCGGGCAGAATCACGTGGTAGTACCGGTCCCAGCGGACGCTGCCAATCCGGGCACTTCCAGCAAGCCCGCCGAGTTCGGGCTGGGCCTCAAACAGGGCAACACGCTTGCCTTGTCCAGCCAATCTGTGGGCCAGGGCCATGCCAAGCATGCCGCCCCCAACTATGGCGATGTCTTTACCCACGTGCCCTCCTTAACCAGCGACAACGCTCGCAGCCCGTGCGACCATACACCCGGTTGAAGCCTCGTAGAGTCCCATTACCTTACGCTGCCAGCGAATGGTCCTCTGCAGGCCCTCTTCAAGACTGACTGCGGGGACATAACCGAGCAGCCTCTGCGCTTTCCGGAGGTCCGGCACGCGCCGGCGCACGTCTTGGTAAGGACGACCATTGAACGATGAGTACGGGACAAACTCCAGGGCCAGTGGACGCCCTGTTCTGCACAGGCGATGGATCAAGTGGGCTAGCTCCAGGATGGTGATCTCCTGGGTGCCGCCCAGATTGAGGATTTCTCCGTTGGCTGCCTCGGAAGTTATCGCCCGCCCTATTCCATTCACCACATCAGACACGTAGGCAAAGGTACGGGTCTGCAGTCCATCGCCATGAATCGGCACCGCCTCCCCGCGCAAAATGTGGCCGATGAATACTGCCTGTGGACCGCCCCACCAGGAGAGGTGATGGCGAGGCCCATAGGAACCAAAGATCCGGAGAACCACCACTGGGATGCCGTATTCCTCCTGATAAGCAAAGGCAAGGTGTTCGTCAAACACCTTCGACACGGCGTAACCCCAGCGCGCTACCTTGCTGCTGCCGAAGACCGAGTCGCTTTCTTCGTGGAACGGCAAGTGCTCGTTCTTGCCGTATACGTCCGAGGTGGAAGCCAGCACCACTTTCGCTCCTGTGCTCCGTGCCACCTCCAGGACGGCGTGAGTCCCCTGACTGTTGACGAGAAGGGTATCGATGCTCTTGCCATAACGGGGGATTTTGAAGGCGGCCAGGTGTACGATGACGTCGGCCCCTTTGCAGATGCGGCGCAAAACCGTGCGGCGCCGCACGTCCTCGCAGTGAAAGCTGAAGCGCGGATTGCCCAAGTGGTGCCGCACGTTGTCTAAAGTCCCCATTGACAGGTTGTCGATGCCAACAACAACATGGCCCTCTTCCAGGAGAGCATCGAGCAAGTGAGAGCCAATAAACCCTGCGCAACCAGTTACCGCGATTTTCATAGGTCTGCCCCAGCCGTGTGTGTGAGAGACATAGGCCTTCATTTCTGGCCCCTTGTTAGGTCCGCTGCCTCCAGGGCAACGGTAGTGCTTTCCTCAGGCTTTGTGGCGCCTGCGCGCGCCGCTCGTCGCAAGGCCCGGCGCGAGTGCAGTGCACTCAGAGCTAACCTGGTGCGACGGTAGGTGGTTTGCAGGGCCTGCACTGCTCCCAAGGCCGTAGCGCGAAGCATGTCCGGACAGCTCTCGAACTGCCCAAGATAAACCGCTTCCTCGCCCAATTTGCCCGCCAACCCCTGTTTGAAGTGGTATCCACCCGGGTTGGTCACGGGGTCGATGCCCCCCAAGTCATACCATTTGCAGCCACGAGCCTTCAGCTGTTCTAAGGCGTGCCACTGCACGGCAAAAGAGGCACGGGTAGCCCGCCCCTCCTGGTTGCTTGCCGCCAGAAGCATGATGCCCTTCTCTCCCGTCCACGACAGGACGGCGCCGGCTACGACCCGTCCAGCTGTGTGACCGAGCACGACCAGCTGCTTCTGTTCCGGCGCCAGGAGTTCCTGCATGGCCGCAAACTCCTCGACTCTGGTGAAAGTAGCAAAGCCCTTTGCCTCCACCATGGTGCGGTAAACCTTCATGAACTCCGAAAAAAACTCAGCGCTAGTTCCGGACCTGACAGCAACACCGAAACGTCTTTCTGCCTGGTTGAGGTTGTTGCGCCACCTCTGGAGGAGATTGGCGCGCAACTCCTCGAGCGTCGGCCGAAGGTCCACCACCAGCGTCCGCAGTGGGGGAATGAACGGCGCCGGGCGAAAACCCTCATCCACAAGTACCCTTTTGTACGGTTCTGGATTGCCCAGAGACCAAAGATTCACGTTCAGGCGCAAGATCAACCTCCGGGCGCACACGAACTCATTGCGCAGAGCTCGCACTGCCTGCCGAAAGGTCTCCAACGTTTCCTCGGTTGCGCCGTTGCGAAACAGAGGACCATAACGCACGTAGGCAACGCCGAGGCCGAGCATGGGTGCGCGAAATAGGCGTGCCTGTGCTGCCGCCACTATCTTGCCGGAGCGCCGCAGCAGAAGGTGGGTGATGTTCTGCTCGCCCCAGCGCACCGCGCCATAGGCCCAAGTCTGATACACCGTGAGGTCAGCGAAATCGGCCACCACCGCATCCCACTCGTGCCTTCGAAGAGGACATACCGACACCGCATAACGTGCCGACAACCTGCGAGGTCCACTCATTGCGAAGCTCCTTGCTCAATCGTCTCACCGGTCATGCGCCCCACCATTCTGCACTTGCCACGGGCTGCCGGCCAAGAGGACGCCCGGGGCGCAACTATCCGGCCATTGATCTTCCTCGGAACAAAATGGGCCTTTGTCCGGCTGGCACAGGCAAGCCACCGGTAGGCACCGCGAATTTTCAGAAAGAACTCTATCGGCCAGTCGCTGGGATCCACTTTCACCCTACCAACGACAAGTGGTACCTGCTCGCTGGTCACCAACGTCGGGGTGATGGAAAACGCCCGCGTGTAGCCCGTCTTGTGCAAGGCAGCGCACACCCGAGCGTCATAGTCGCCATAAGGAAAGCTGAACATTGTGACTTCCCGTCCAGTCATGGCCTCCAGCGCGCTCCGCGAGTCGGTGAGCTCGCGCTCCAACTCTGTTGCGGGCAAGGTCGACAGGCAGGGATGGGTGACAGAATGCGAACCCAGGCTCACAAGCTGGGCATCAAGCTGAAGCAGTTCTGCCTCACTCATGACCCTTTGGGCCTCTTCGCTACAGCCCCGTACCATCTCCCATCCGGCAGTGCGCCCAAGAAAGCCCGTAGGCACAAACACCGCAGCAGGAATACCGCGTGCCCGCAGCACCGGGAGGGCATGTTCCGCAGAAACGACCAGGGCGTCGTCAAACGTGACAGAAAAGCACCGCTTCCCTGAGGGCAAAACGGTCGCGTCGGCAGGGACAGGCAGTGCGCAGCGAAGAGCCATCTCCATCTGGCGGGCGAATGCGCCAGCTCCCTGGGCCGTCACAGTGTGATAGTACAAGACTACCCAGCGGCTTGACGTGGATACGCCGAGTAGCGTGCGCACCCCGTCGACTATGCTGTCCAAGACCCACACAGCAGCGCTGACAAACAATCGGAAGAGTCGTTTAGGCATAGAGGGCCCTTCTCCGCAACAGTTGAGTGACGCGCGCCATTTGCCTTGCTCGCAAATGGGCCACAAATTGGCGGTCCACAGGCCGCTGCATCCTTCGCAAAGCCGCCCAGAGATAGCCGCTCAAGCGCAGCGTGCTCCCCACAAGCCACGGTACTTCGTTCAAACGACGTGCGAATTTGACGAGTTCGAAGAGCGGGTGGTAACCCACGGCATAGTCCGCTTGACCCTGGCAGAAACGGGCACGTAACAGCCGTCCATGGCCAGTCCCGGATTGACGATGGTGCCAGGCCTGGAGATGTGGAAAAGACACGACCTCCCACCCTCGCATACGCGCCATTTCGCTGGCAACAGTATCCTCATGCGCAAAAGGAAGAGGCATGTACCCGCCGATGGCCTCAAAGCACCGCCGCCTGAACATCTGCACTGCGCCGGCCACATAGTCCGGCGCGTTGCCATAACGTGCGCGAAAGGCACCCCTGGTCGGTTCCAGAATGGTCCCGCCGGCAATGCCCAACCGCGGCATCTGGCCAAACAGAGCCAGGAGCTGCTCGTAGTAACGTGGCTCCACGGTGATGTCGGCGTCCAATACCCCCACGAACGCGAACGGCAAGGGACGGAGCTGCTCATAGGCCAGATTGATGGCGTGTACCTTTTGCGCGAATTGCTCACCGGACGGCTTCACCACCATGAGGCGCAAGAAAGGGTACCGAGCCAGATTCCGTGTCACCACTTCCCGGGTACGGTCTGTGGAACCGTTGTCCACGATGATCCACCGCAGGGGGAGCACCGTCTGCCTGGCGACGCTCACGATCGCCCGCTCAATGAAGAGCTCTTCGTTCCGCGCAGCGGTGATGAGCACGTAGCCGTTCTGGCTCTCTTTTCTAACCGCCTTCATGTCTATCCTCTCTGCAAACGCCCCCGGTCCCGCTGCCTGTCCGCGACGGCCAAATAGAAAACCCACAGCAAGGTCACAGGCCCAAGCCTTGTGCCTAGTATTGACTCAGTGAGCGAATGGATCATGATGATGGCGAAAACCGTAGCAGCGCGCAGGGCCATGTCCTGAGGGGCCCAGGCGTTCATCGCCCGGTAGTTGATGAGCCACCGCGCTGACAAGACCACTATGCCCGCGAATGCGAGTACGCCCACGAGTCCGGTGGTGAGAGCCACCTCCAGCAGCGTATTGTGGGCGTTGGCCGCGTAGAATTCCAGGGCCTCTTGCTCATCGTTAAGCACCAGCCGGCTGGTACCAAAACCGTGGCCAAAAATCATACGCAATGGGTCGCTGGTAATTTTTCGCACCGCCAGCGGCCAGATCTCCGCCCTGCCGCTCAACCGCGTCACCGACTCAAGAGAGGCAGTGCGGTTGAAGGCCAGGGCGGCATCTACTACCGGCTTTACGTTCATCGTCAAAAGCAGCGCTACCAGGACTACCACTGTTGCTATGCCGCCCAAGAGGGTCCAGCGCACATGAAAGCCCTCTACAGGCCTGTGACCCTGCAACAGCCACGCGCGCAAAAGTCCGCCGACGACGATGCTGGTCATGGCGTTGCGCGACCAGGACAGCACCACAATGGCCACCAGCAGCAGCCGCACCAGCCACATAGTCCAGCGGCGCGCCCAGCGCGTGGGCACAAACGTGAGCCAGAACGCAAGCGAGGCACCGAAACCAAGGGCATTCGCATGTGTGACGCCCATGCCAAGGCGCACCGGACCCTCTACTCCATAGGCTTCTTGGAGCTGTGGCGCCAAAACGCCAATCAGTGCGTCTTTGATCAGCAAAGCCACCATGACGACCAGCCACGCCCTCTCCACCTGCAGGAGCCGCTGGTCGTCGGCGCATGCGATCAGCCCTAGGGTAAGCAGGAGCCCACCGACCAGCAGCACCCAATAGCCGAGCACCAGCTTCGGGTCAGGCGCGAACAATGCAGAACACGCAGCGGCGACTGTGTAAGCAAGTACTGCTAGATAACCGGGACCGCCGCGCTCGCCTCGCCGCAGTAGGACAACTCCGACGCCCGCTCCCAGGAGGCAGGCACCAAGTCGGGCGACAACCAGCCAGTCCACTTGTGCCGCTTCTTCGACGTCGCGCACCCGCAAGTATGTGCCCGTGAGCACCATGATGCTCACCCAGACCACCAGCCCGAACAGAAACAAGGGCTTGCTCACGATGTCACGCCTCATCTGGTCAGCTCCCATAGCTGGCCGCCTCCTGTGTGCGCAAGGCCGACACGTTGAGCACGCCAAACTTTTTCGCACCCCCCAGAATTATCAGCACCGCGGCTGCACCCAACGCGTAAAACAGGGGCGCACTGCTCACCCGGCTCAGCCACCACACTGCGGCCAGTCCGGTGAAAGGCAACGCAACGCTGCCTGCCAGGCGGCGCCATTGGAGGGCCACCGGCACGTGCCGCATGCCCACACCCAGCAGCAACAGCGCCATCGCAGCGTGAGTCAGATCATAGACGGCCACCGCGCCATGCATGCCCCATACCCGGATTAGAAGCACGTTCAGGAGCACGCCTGCCACCGTTACCGCGCAGACAATCCCTGCCGCCAGCTTCGTTTTGCCGGGGATGAGAAGGAGCGACTCGCCCACATAATGGATCCCCATGCAGGCCACCCCAGGAAGAAGCGCAAAGACTATGTCATAGCCACGGGCGTACTCCGGTGGCGCAATCAACGGCATGAGGTCCCTGAACACCAGTACGATAGCCATGGCCACGAAGCCGAACACAAGCAGAAGGTGAATGAGTGCCTCTGCGATGAAGCGGCGCAGCAGGGGCGAATTCGCAGCCCCGTAGACCGCCGGTTCGTATGCGAGTTGGAAAGGCAGAATGAGAGTAATCACCGCGATTTGAGCTATTTTGTAGCCCAGCGAGTAAACCGCCACCTGGTCAAGTCCGGCGAAAAGGCTCATCGCGTAAAGGGCAGAGCCATCGATTGCTATGTCCCCGGACATGGAGAAGATCAACGGGAATCCGAACCGGACCAGCCTGCGCATAGTGCTCCGCTCGACCGCCAGACCGGTTCTCATGGCGATGGCCACACTGACCACCACCCACATGAGCCCATAACTCCCGATATACGCGGCGATGACGCCTTGCAGTCCCATACGGAGCTGGAGAAGCAGCGCTGCACTGCTCGAGGCCAGGAGCACAAAAACTGCACCGTTCAACACCACAAATTGCACACCCTTGTTGCGCGCGCGAAAATACGAGACGGTGAGCATCCACAACGTTTGCGCCAGGGCTGCCATACACGTCAGAAAGACCAGGAAACCTGGCTCCGCTGTGTGGAGCACGGCCGCGAACAGAGGACGCATCACACTTATCGCCACAGCGGTCACCGCAACTCCCCCCGCCAAGACCAAGGCGTAGGCGCTGCCCAGGAGACGTCCCAATTTCCCTGCTTCCGCGTACTCGGCGCAAAAGCGCACAAAAGCTGTCCTGACCCCGAGGCCCATAAGGATCCCGAGAATCTGCATCGTCAGGAGCAAAGTGGCCAGCACCCCATAATCCCGAATGTTCAGTGTATGCGTGTAGAGCGGGATGAGGAGGAACGCTCCCGCGCGCAGCGCGGTGTTGCCAACGGCATAGATCACCGTCTCTTTGGCCAGGGCCCGCAGCTTCATCGTGCACTCTCCTTGCAGGTTGCCCCCTCCACCGCGGGCCTCGCGGCAGAGCCACCGTGGGTCCCCATGCCGATTACCGACAATACCTCGTCCACAACTCTGTGGACAAGACTCGGGCTTGCACACCTGGGCACAGGGCCGACTTGGCGGCGCTCGACAGCCACCTTCGAACGAACGTCGGCCTCGTCGTTGAGCAACACCAGTCGTCCATGTTCAGCCAGGTATCGGTCCACTGCACCGATCTTGCCTCGGAAGATGCTGTACACAGGCACTCCCAATGCTGCTGCCTCCCGGTTCATCGTGCCGCCGCCGCTCACGACCAGGTCTGCGTTCCAGATCAAGTTGAGACCATCCAAGACTTCCTCGGGCACCATCAGTCGACCACATGCAATCAAGTCCGGCCAGGACTTTCTAACCTGCCTGGCCTGCTCATCACTTCGCGCCAGAACCACTGTCTTCACTGAGCTAAAGCCACCAAGAAACTCAATGACAGCGTCAAAAAGTCCTTCCGCCGCCGGGTTGTGGTAGTGAGCCTCGGTGGCTGGGGGGCGGACAATCGCCAGCACGTCATCTTCCCCCACTCCCAGCTCTTTGCGCAACCCGGGGTCCGGCGTGAAAAAGGGAACGTAGAGGTCCTCCTTTATCCCTGGGTAAGAGCAGACCCGGCGCGCGTATTTGCGCAGCGCGGCCTTCGGCACCATTTCTGGTACTAATATCATGGTCGCGCGGACGAAGGGCAAAAGCTGAACGTGCTCGTAGTCGACCATCACCACCCAGGGCATCCGCAGGGCCGCAGCCACCAGCATCTGCGAGCGTGACCCATGCGACAGGGCCAGGGCCGGTCTAGCGCGAAGCGCATGGGGCACTAACTGCAGCGCACGCACGAACAAGCCAAGGAGCTTCAGGCTCTTGTGCCGACCATAGTGTCGACCCACTTTCCGATAGGGCAGCCCAGCGCGATCGGCCAAGCCGCACACTTGAAAGCAATCGCGCACGGTAATCACTACCCGAAAGCCCCTTCGCTCCAGCTCTTTGACCAGCGGCGCAAAGAGCACTACGTGCGGCGAATTGTCCATGTCGATCCAAATCGGCCGACCCGGCCGGTCATATTCGCGGGCATCCACCTCTGTGGTCCTTAGCCATTTTCACGTTTCTGTCGTTCATTATCGCTTGCCTCTGACTCCCATCACACAGCAATGGCATAGCGCACGGCTTCTTTCATCACGAACAGCTCGATAGCCCTGGCCACATGCTCGATTTGTTCACGGGTGAGCTCGGGATACATGGGCAAAGAAAGGAACTCACGAGCGCATTGTTCTGCTACCGGGAAGCTCCCCTCTCGCAAACCGAGAGAGCGGTAGGCGTCCTGCAAGTGGATCGGCACAGGGTAGTGGATGCCGCAATGGATATCCCGCTTGGCAAGATGCTCCATGAGCGCGTCGCGCTGCTCGGTGCGAATGGCATACACATGGTAGACGTGCCGGCCATAGGGCGCCTCAAACGGGGTGGTCACAGCAGGCGAGCCGCCCAGCATGCGCTCGTACAGGGCCGCGTGTTGACGCCGCGCCCTGTTCCACTCTGGCAGATGGCGCAACTTGACGCTGAGCACCGCCGCCTGTATGCCATCCATGCGGTCGTTCCACCCCAAGAGACGGTGGAAGTACTTCTTCTCCTGTCCATGGTCCCGCAACATGCGGATGCGCTCCGCAATCGCCGCGTTGTTGGTGGTCACCGCGCCGGCTTCGCCGTACGCACCCAGGTTCTTGCCTGGATAGAAGCTGAAGCAGCCGGCATCGCCGATGGAACCCGCCATGCGCCCTTTGTATTCTGCCCCATGGGCCTGGCAGGCATCCTCAATTACATACAGACTGTGGGCGCGGGCAATCTCCATGATCGGGTCCATGTCGGCCGTCTGCCCGAAAAGGTGCACCGGAATAATCGCCTTGGTCCGCTCGGTGATGGCCTGCTCCAGTAAGGCAGGATTCATCGTGTAGGTACGCTCGTCCACATCCACGAACACCGGACGCGCCCCACAGAAGGAAATCGCCTCAGCAGTAGCAATGAAGCTATTGGGTACCGTGATGACCTCGTCGCCCGGACCCACCTCTATCGCACGGAGAGCAAGCCAGAGGGCAGACGTGCCACTGCTTACACCCATGGCATAGTCACAGCCACAGAAGGCGGCAAACTCCTTCTCAAACTTTTCCACAAATGGTCCCCCTGCAAACGCAGTCTGCTCCATTACCTGCTGCACCGCCTCCCTGACTTCCTCACCGATAGCCCGGTATTGAGCCTTGAGGTCAAGAAACGGTACCTTCATCTTCTTACTCCTCCTGGTTGATTCGACGCAGCACGCGCGCTGGATGTCCGGCGACGATGGTGTTCGGTGGTACGTTTCGCGTGACCACACTACCTGCTCCTACTATGGCATTCTCGCCTATGGTCACACCGCACAGGATCGTGGCATTGGAGCCGATGGAAGCACCTCTCTTCACCACGGTGGGCACCACCACCCAGTCCTGCTCCGATTGCAGTGCTCCCTCAGGCGTGGTGGCCCTGGGGTAGCGATCGTTGATGAAAACCACCCCGTGGCCGATAAAGCAATTGTCTTCGATGGTCACCCCCTCGCAAATAAACGTGTGACTGGAGATCTTACAGTTCCTGCCCACCTTGGCGCCCTTTTGAATCTCTACAAATGTGCCAATCTTAGTGCCATCCCCGATCTCGCAGCCATAGAGATTGACAAAGTCGTAAATCTTGACGTCTTTTCCCAGCTTGACGCTGTCAGCGATCAGGCTGTGTCTCATATTCTCACTTCCTTCCCTCTGGCCTTCACTGACTGCTGTGCTGCCTCCAGGATGCGCACTACCATCAAGCCATCTTCTCCGCCGACCACGCCGTCGGTGCCCTTTTCCAGACAGTCGATGATCCGTTCCACCTCAACGGCAAGGGCTTCACGGCTGTCGATCTTGGGACAATACATGTCGCCAGTTCGATACTGCACCAACATGTGGTAGACGTCGTCGGCGCTCTGCACAACGTCCACACCCTTGTCGTAGATGCGTACCTTCTCGCTGGGCTGGTTGTCGTCCCACACGACCATCCTCTTGCTCCCTGCTAGGAGCGTCTGCCGAATCTTGACCGGCGAGAGCCAATTGGTATGTACGTGGGCGATCAGGTGGTCGGGGTAGTAGACCGTCAGATAAGCCACATTCTCCAGCCCGTTGCCAAAGTTGTCGATACCGGTGGCGACCACACTTTCGGGCTTGCCGGGGAGCAGGTGGTGCATGATTGACACGTCGTGCGGCGCCAAGTCCCAAAGCACGTTCACATCGTGCTGGAAAAGCCCCAGGTTCACGCGTACTGAATCGAAGTAGTAGAGCTTGCCCAGCTCGCCGTTGTCTATCAGCTCCTTGATCCTTCGCACCGCGCCGGTGTAGATGAAGGTGTGGTCCACGAAGAGTTTCAACTGCTTGCGGGCCGCCAGTTCTACCAGCTCTTCTGCTTCTGCAGTGGTAGAAGTCATCGGTTTTTCGATGAGCACGTGCTTGCCGGCAAGAAGAGCGGCGCGGGCGATCTCGAAATGCGTGGAAACCGGGGTGCACAGCACCACCAGATCCGTCTTGGTGTCTTTGAGAACGGCCCGATAGTCCGTGGTCGTCTCAATCGAGGGGTAAGTGCGACGAATGAGGTCAAGACGATTCTGGGCCAAGTCGCAGCAGCTGACAACCCTGGCTCGGGGGTTTGCTGCGAAGTTGCGCACCAGGTTCGGCCCCCAATAGCCAACGCCAATCACACTAACATTGAGCATCGCGTTCCCTCCTCGCCGTTAATGAGCACCACGCGCGGCGAACACCGCCGCGAAGGTCTTCAAAATCAGTTTGAGGTCAAGCCAAAACGAGCGTTGTGCCGCGTAACGGAGGTCCATTCGCACCATCTCGTCGAACGTCGTCGAGCTGCGCCCGTACACCTGCCAAAGACCAGTGATGCCAGGTTTCGCCTCCAGGATGCGTCGCAGGTGCCAACTCTTGTAGGACTCCACCTCGAAAGGGAGAGGTGGCCGCGGTCCCACCAGGCTCATCTGCCCCAAAAGCACGTTGATGAGCTGCGGGAGCTCGTCCAGGCTGGTACGGCGCAGGAAGTGTCCTACACGTGTCACTCGCGGGTCATCAACGAGCTTGTAAACAGGCTTCTCCTCCGTGCCCAGATTAACCTCCGTAGTTCTTCCTTCGATCAGTTTCTTGACATAATCACGGTGCACCGCATCATCGCAGCCAACTCTCATAGTGCGGAACTTGAACATGGTAAAGTGCTTGCCTTGATAGCCAACTCGCTCCTGGCGAAACAGCACCGGCCCTTTTGAATTCAGCTTAACCAGTAAGGCTATGAGGAGCCACAAGGGCGCAGTCACCACCATGCCAACCACCGCAGCCACTATGTCCAACGCTCTTTTGGCTACTCGATAACCCACATCAGAGCACCTGGCCAAGTCCAGAAAGAGCGGAGTGCTCGCTACTGCCGCGCCCAGCGGCTCGCAGGAGACGTTCCAGATTATGGGCGCCCCAGGCAGAGCTGGAATCGAGGTGCCTTGGTGACACATGCCACCTCGTACACTGCCCTGATCAAAGTTTTGCCCATGCGGCAGGACCATCTCCAGCCTTTCGTAGCCTCCTGCACACGAAGCGGGGTAGGTGTACATCTGCACCGCCCGTAGGCAGAGGGCCGGGTCTGCTCCGTTGTTCCGCTCTCTGAGACGAGCCAGCATCTTCGCAGCCAACACACGGGCAGTACTCAACGGTGTGTCCAGAAGGAGGACCCCAAGCCGATGAGGACCGAATAGCACGCGGATGTCGTAGTCTCGGGTGTGTAAGGCAATTGCTTGCTTCACCGCGCCATGAAGGTCGTTCTGTCCAAGGCCCTCGCACAGCTCGAAAAGAAGCAGAGAGAATGGCGATCCAGTACGGTCTGTGCGGTGTCGCTCCTTACGCAGTATCTGTGCAAAGGCCTCGCGCGAGAGCCAGCCGTTGCACGGCCCTGTGGTGGGGACCTCCTCGTGGTGAGCATCGGTGGCAAGTTCAGAATGGTCCCATGGCTCGTGGAGGCTCATGTCAGCCGACACGTCAGGCTCTGGTGCTCTTTTCTGCTTGCCTGTGACCTGTGAAACACTACTCAACACTCTGTGTCACCTCCTCAATGACCCATGTGCGGCTCAAAGACGTTCGTAGAGCCATCTGGGTAGTTCGAAACGCCGTCTGTTAAGGATGGCACCCAACAGAGGGACCCCTGCGCGTTCCAGCAGCCGACGCGCCTCTGCCACGGCCTCCCATCTGGTGCTGTTGGCGCGTACCACCATCACCAGCGCGTCGCACACTCCTGCCAGCTTCACCCCCTCAGGAGAATGAAGGACCGAGGGAAGGTCCACCAGCACCAGACGGGCGTGATTGGCAATCTCCTGCAACGTTACGCGGAGGCGGTCCGGGTCCAGGGCCGATCTTCCTCGGTGGCCTGCGGGAATCACGAACAAGCTCGCGTTCTCCGCGCGCCGCGCAAAGGAAAGGGGTTCTGGACTGCTGATGGCCTCTGTCAGCCCGGGCTGCATCGGCATCCCGAACGCTTGATTGAGGGAAGGGTCTCCAATATTCGCATCCACGAGCACCACATTGTCGGCTCCAAGGGGCTGCCCCTGCATGGGGAGGGATCCGGTCTGTCCCCGCCCCAGGGGGGTCGACCCCTCGGACGCCAAGAGGTAGGAGATGGCGGCGATGCATGTGGAAACGCCTTCACCGGGCACAGCGCTGGTGAACCCGATGATCCGCGCCTTTTGGCCCACAGCCGTCAGTTCCAAAGTATGAGCGACCCGCCGCAGGTCGGAAAGAACGGTGGCCAAGCCTTCATTCCCCCGGGACGCGGAAGAGCGCTGCGCTAGGCGGCCCCTGGCGCTCAGGGACCTGCTCACTCGCGCGTCAAGCTCGCCAGCCTTTGCTCCTGCGGCTGTGAAGGGACGTGTCGCGGTGTTCTTCGCAGTACGTTCCATAATCTTCTCTCTCAGGCCCTGCGAGTTCGGGGCACTTCTCTCACGCTGCCCAAGACTGGTAGGCCTGTTTTCCACTCCAGCTCCGCCGGCTCGTGCAACGTGTGGTCAAAGTACTCGCGCACAAAGGCCATCGTCACCGAGGCACACATGGCCAAAAGCAGACCCAAAGCCAGATTCAGGCGTTTGCGCGGGCGCACCGGATAGAGGGGTGGCTCAGCCGGATTGATGACGCGCGCGCTCACACCTGTTTGCATCTTGGCCAGCGAGATGCGCGCCTCCTCCCGTTGCCGCAGCAGCATGGAGTAGATCTGTTGATTGTCGTCAATGCCCCGACTCAGCTGCGAGTATTCGTACTCTTGCCTGGCCAGAGTTTGGATGTCTTCCTTGATGCGCGCGATCGAGGACTGGAGTGCCTCCTCCTCAGTCCGGAGGGCTGCAATCGCCACCGTCTCCATCTGAATAATTTGCTCCACTTCCTCGGCGATCTGCCGCTGCGTGGCAGCAATCTGCTTCTCAATGTGGCGGACACCTTCATACTGGGGCGTAAAGCGAGTGAGAAGCTGCTCACGACGCATCTGCAGGTCCAGAAGCTCGCCGCGTAACTTGGCGATGTGCTTTTCCCGGCTAGGGCTATCACTGGCTTCAGTGGAGGGAACCCCCACGCGGCCCTGGGCCAACTCCTTCTTCAGTACCTCCAGGCGCGCTTCTTTCCCTATCCGCGCTGTCCGCACCTCGGTGAGCCGGGATTCATAATCAGAAAGGCGATTGAGCAGCACGGTGCGCTGCGCTTCTGGGGAAATCATCGCCGCAGCTTGTTTATAGTTGGCCTGCTTCTCCTGCAGTTCGCGCAGTTTTGCATCAGCAAGGCGAAGCTGCTCCTGAAAGAACTTGTAGGACTCGCTCTGGTCATGGAGCTGCGCGCGATAAATGGTATAAGCTTCCACAACAGCGTTGGCAGCAGCAGCGGCATACGTGGCGTTCTCTGCCTCGAAGCTCACTTGAACCACGTTGGTCTTCGGAGCGCTTGCCACCTGCAGTCTTTTGAGGAAAGCCATGACCTCCTGGTCTTTGGTCTTCGTCCCCGACGAGCCGGTCCGGATAAAGTGGCTGCTGCCAGGTACTGGTCCCACCTTCTCGAGCGCTCGAGCAGCCACCTGCCCACTGGTGAGAATCTCGATCTCGGCGTTCACCCAATCATAGCGGCTGTAGTCGGGTTGCACACTCACTCCCAAAAGAATCGTCTTCTCCGAGTCCACTTCACGTTCCAGCAGGAGTTTGGCGGTGGCTCGAAATGTCGCAGGTGTGAGGAACGTGACCGCCAGCACCGCAGTTAAGATGGCTCCGCCACTGAGGGCGATAAGCATCTTGCGCCGAAACAGGACGCGCAGAAAGCGGATCAGTGGACTGCTTCCGACGGGCTGAGCATACTCCTTGGCACCAATCGGTGAGCTCCCTCTCTCTCGGTTCATCACTATACAAAACTCCATGGATTGGGTTAGCCAACTTGCCACCCATCGCCATCCACACCTCCGCCATTGCTTATCGGTTCTCCATTAACTGCTTGCTGTCATCTCCAGTCGCACGGGTCGGCTTCTGTTCATTCCCTTCCGCGTGCACAACATGCGGTCGACAATCATCTCGAACTGGTCCTCGGTGCGATGGTTGTACCGCCACTCCAGTTCCTTGCACAGCATCAGCAAGTTTCCCCTGTTCAGAGCACGGTTTCCGATAATGTACTGCTTAGCGTACTGCCAGAAGCCGCCTATGTAGTCCACGTAGACTGAATTCTGAAAAACCCGCTTTCGGTGTCGCCAGGCGCGGCGTTCGGCCAGCACTACGACCGTGTCAAAGGCGCCCCACCGGTCGGTGTAGACTAGCATGCCCTTTCGCACACGCGCCACACCAGAATCCAACAGCTCCCGTGTTTGGTCTGGCTCGAGCATCTTCACCGTTCCCTGCTCGACGGTGTCGATGATGCCCACAGCCAGAACTTCGCGGCACCTACCATCTGATGAAAGCTCAATTCCCGCCTCCGAAAGGATCGCCTGACGGATGAATGCGTAGGCGCGCAACGCGGTCTTGTAGTTGATCCCGCACCGTGTGGCCGCCGTGTGCGTTGGAACCTCAAGGACGAAATAGTTCACCATCGATAACCATTGCGCCGGGGAGAGATTGAGCGCCGCAAAGGTTGTAGTGCGTAAGGGCCGGAATTCGCGCCGGCATCGGCGACACTTGAGACGATTTCTGCTCAGCAGATAGAAGCTCTCGAAACCGCAGTCTCCGCACCGCAACCACCCTGCCCGCTGCATGCGCTGCAGCACGTAGGCATACGAGGCATCCTCGTCTGTCAGTATCCTACTTAGTTCCAGCAGTCGCCGGCGGAACGAATCCATCTGATCGATCCCATCCAATGGTCCTTGCGATCACTCCTGACGGTAAGTATGCGGGGACCGATGGCCTCCCTGACGAGTGGCGGAAGACAGCACTCCAACCTCTCCGCCTGTCTGTCCATACGAGGCTTTCACGCTACATCAATAGTCCAAGCCGGTGCATGAACGGTCGTCGGGCGCAAACTACCCATTTCCGGCGCAGGGAAAGGCGATCACCTGCCCCACCATTATCCCGGAAAAGAGGTACAACGACCACATGGCCTGCGGCCTCGCTCCGCCCTGGCCTGGCCTCTGTGCGGCGTTACCTCGTGGCGCGAAACCACCCCGCTTTTCAAGCACTCAGTGAGAAACTAGTGAGTCGGAAGACTCAAAAGGAAGGAGATGTTAGTGGCCCGTGCTGAACAACAACCCAAAGCCCAGAGACTACTATCCACCCGCTCCAGCAGTGGCTAACAGTCTCTTTCCTTTTTCGAGATTGTCATTGTGCAGCCGAACTGCACACCAACATCCTTGTTGGTAGGTCGTCATCCATGCCATCCGGGAGAGTTCCATCGACTCGAATACCTCTGTCCGGACGGTGTAAATGTACAAAATCTGAACAAGAATATCAAGCAAAATTTTCATTCAGTGCCATTTTTTGCCACCTTTTTCACTGAGGCCAGTGCCCTTCCGTCTCAATGCTGCTCTCCATCGAGGATTGTGTTCGGTCGGAACCGGCACGCATGCGCGGCGCGCGATGGACAATCAATCTCAAGAGAGCGGAAGGCAACCAAAGCGCGAAAAGGAACCGAGATCGAGGTTACCTTCCCAATCCCCAGGCGATTGGGCAGTCACGGACTGCTAAGGTCCATAGAGGTTCTGAAGGACGGTCTTTTTCACCTGGGTCTGTTTTGCCACCAGTCGTGGGTCTACATGTCATTGGCCGCGCGCAGCCGGTTTCGCAATTTCCCTCTTGATTTTCCCGCGAAAGATGTTAGCTTTACGTGATGCACGGAGCCAGGCACCAGAGAGCTGGCTCGGTCGCAGTCAGCTCTCTCTGGAGACTACACGAGCATGGAGAGGAGAAACTATCTGTCCGGGAGGAGGGCGCCTTACCCCGGCCAAACCGGCAATGGCAGCCACTTCGAGACCTGGAACGAGTCCGGACGAATCCTCTGTGGGCATCGAGGGACGATTGTTTGTTACCCGTCCGCGGCTCAAAGGAGAACTCGTGGCCAAGTGACTACCCTTTTCCTCTCGCCGCTCTGCAACCACTCTTGGCTCATTGCCCGGCACTCCTTACTAGGAGGAAAGGAGCATGGAAAACGCGCGATGCTTGATTTCCGGTTGTCTGGCTCTCGGCCTTTTCACTGTCTGTTGCGGAGGTGGGGACAGAGAAAGGGCGAACGAGCTTACCGTCACGTCTTCCGTGCCTTACCTTCAGGTAGAAGTGGGAGGGCCATTTGTGGGAATCGAGGCTCACCACTGCGCGCCTTTGCTCAGCAGAGTAAGCTTTTTCTATCCTGTAGCCAACAGCCTGGACAATAGCCAGGACTACTGGAGCCGGGATTCCTCGCATGTGTTCGCCCTGGCTGTGGGGATCGACGATCAGCCTCCGCATCTCCTTGAGGCCCCTGCGAGGACATGCTCTCTAGCTCCTTTCTCGGCCACCTACCTCTACGATAGCCTAGCCTACCGCGCAACCATCAGCTATGAGTTCTGTCTGAGCGCCCCTGCCATGCTGGTCACCGTGACCCTCCGGAACAATCGCCACTCAGCGCAAAAGTTTCGGCTCCGTTCCCACCTTGACGGGACGCTACGGACAAGCCACAGCTACGCTGCCAAGGACGAGGCGTGGAGCGAGTGGCAACCCGAAAAGGGCACCGTGGTGGTGCACTACACCGACCCGGACACTGGGCCTGCAGAACTCTTTGTGGTCAACGTGGGCCATCCCCCCACGGCGTGCGCGACAGATGCGCAAGCGCTTGCTGCTCGCTCTGGCGGCCGAGCTGAGTCGTGGCTTACCTTGGGCGAACCCCTGTCGACGACCGTGCTTTCCAACCATCGCCCCGGGGCACCAGTGATCGCCTTCGAGTATGAAAAAAGACTGCGCCCGGGCGAGACTGTGACCGTCAAGCAGATAATTGGCCAGTGCGGCTGTGCAGAAAGCGCGAAATTGACCCGCAGGTTGCGCAAGACATATTGTGAAGAGGTCAGAGCGTTTCGTCGCTTGGTGCTCCATACAGCCTTGAAGGGGTCGTGCCTCCGTATCCAGGACTCTGCCGCAGCGCAGAGCGCGACCTGGGCAAAGGCCATAATGGCGGTGAATGCGCACTTCCTGGCCGGAAAGATTCTACCTATGCCGTGCCCGGCTCAGTACAATTTCTTCTTCACACACGACGCGCTCCTCACCGACTTGGCGGCCTGCATGTTCGATGTGGACCGTGTGCGCCGGGACTTGCGCTTTCTATTCTCCCTGGCGGACAGCCTGCACACGCTCCCCCATGCCTACTACTGGAAGGATGACGGCTACGTCACAGAATATGCGGGGGCGGACAATTGGAATCACTTGTGGTTGGTAATGGTGCTCGGGCGCTTCCTGCGCCATTCAGGCGACAACGCCATGGTTGCCGAACTCTTGCCCATGGTGGACCGAAGCGTGCGGCTCGTGCTCACCCATCTACACGAGGACGACTTGATATGGGCGTACCGTCCTGATTGGTGGGATATTGGCAATAGCTATGGCCCGCGCACTTACATGACGGCCCTGACCATCGCCGCTTTGCGCGAGTACGTGCAGCTGCTGCTCACCTCTGGGAGGATGGATTCGCTCGCCTACTTTGAGGAGCTGGCCACCCGAATGCAGCGGGCCCTAAGTGATCGGCTTTGGGACCCCACTCGCGGATTCCTCATGAACTACCTTGCGGACGGAGAGCTCGATCCGCACTACTATATCGGCTCTTTGCTGCCCGTTGCGCTGGGGCTTCTAGTGGAAGAAAAAGCAAGAGCGCTCGTGGAGACAGCGCGGCGCAAGCTTGTAGATTCAACCCTGGGGGTGCGCAATGCCTCCCCAGCGGACTTTGACCAGCTCATCGCGAAATTCCGCTTCCACGGCGACGAGGCAGGGCCACCCTACCGCTATCTGAACGGCGGCATCTGGGCACACGGCAACGCCTGGTATGCGCTGGCGCTAGATCACATTGGTGCGCGTCAAGAAGCCTATGACTTCATATCCAGGACCATGAGCCTGCATGGCATCGCGCACAGCCCCCACGGTCAGCCGGCGATGTACGAATACCGCTGCGCCAATGCTCGTGATTCCCTGCGCTACGGCCGGGTTGATAAGCCACAGTTTCTATGGGCAGCAGGCTGGTACCTGTATTCGATCTTCGCGGTCTACGGTCTTAAGGAAGACGAGTGGAACTTGTACCTTGCTCCTTTCCTTCCGCAGGGGCAAAGGGAGTTTATGGCAGACTGGATGGTGCGGGGCAAGAAGGTAAGGGTGACGATACGGGGAGAAGGGCCGTTCGTGAGGCGGCTACTTCTTGACGGACGCCCATACCCTTCGGCTGTGGTCCCGCTCGACCACGGCCCGGAAAAGCGGATCGACATTGAACTAGGGACGGCGCAGGTCCCTTACATCGCCGGGGCAACGTCTACTCTGCGTTCGGCGAGCATTGACGAAAGGGCGCGATGCTTATCTGCAGTGCTCGCAGCCTTCCCTGGACACATGGCCACACTGCGCATCCTGTCCCCATGGATGCCCGCGAGCGTCTCCACCAGCGATGGTCGGAGCATTGCCTGGGAGACAGAAGAGCAAGATGGGATGTATCTGATTGCGGTGCATGTGGTCCACCGCCAGTGCGTGGAGCAGCTCAACATTCAGTTCTCCCCGAGGAGCCCCGCGCCCTTGGGGTCACCGGCGGCAGACCAAGGCTCTTGCATGGCTCCATGATCGCGCTACAGAACCGACTGCTCCGTAGCCCAGCCAAACCCCTTGGCCATTGCGAGACGTGTTTCCCAAGCCTCGTGCTGGCTAGGCGAGACCCGCGGCTTCCGGAGTTCCGGCCTACTAGGAGACTACGCAGCCCGACTCCCTCAACCACCCTGCCCGCCGGGCGATAGTTCACCCGCCTGCGAGGAAAGCACAAATGTTCCTCCTGCGCGAGGAACTCAACCTTTCCACGTGAACCAGCATCTGTCAAGACCTGCGACGGTCCCCGCAATACCAGTCACTGCATGGCGGGGTGGCCAGGCGGACGACGCCTTCTTGACCTCTCCTGCGGATGAGCAGGTCGTGTCGTCTCGGCCGGCCCCTGCCCCGGGCAACGATTGCCACTGCGCTGTAGGAAACCCTCAGTTCGCCTTTGTCTCCTAGGCACAGTTGCCGAAGGATGACCCCGTCTCCCGGCGCCTGCCGGAGGTCTCCCTTAGACCACCGACTGCTCCCTTGCTGCTGTGCCCAAGGCATTGGCGAGTATGCATAGAGAAAAAGGGAGGGTGAGGCATCTCGTTCTGCCCCAATCATTCCATGGGAGTAGCCTTTGTAGCCGCAGCGCACGGGACGATCACGCGCGGCGCCTGGACCAATGTGCGGCACACGACAAAAAGAGGTGCTCGCGAAAAAAACACTTGACAAATTGGCTCGGCGTGGCTATATTAGCGTCGAAACGTTTCACCAAGCTTTCCGGTGTTTTTTGTGCTTGAGCGCGGCAGTGCTCAAGAGGGCAGGAGGCTTAGGAGTAGAATCGTTTCGATGAAGCCAACGATCAAGGATGTGGCTCGGCACGCGGGGGTGGCAGTGTCCACTGTTTCCTTGGTGATCAACCGGAAAGGGAAAGTAAGCCCGGCCACTCGTGCGCGGGTGCTGCAGGCGGTGGCAGAGCTCAACTACCACCCGCACCGCTCCGCCCGCGGCTTAGTGACCCGTCGCAGTGGCAACCTCGGTTTCATTCTCACCAAGAACCGTTTTTCTCGCGCAGAACCCTTCTACACGAGAGTCTTCCTCGGCACCGAATTCGAGGCGAGGGGGCAGGACTACTACATTTTGCTCACCACTGTTGAAGAGAATTTCCGCGGCGAGGAAGTGCCGCGTTTCCTCTTGGAGCGTGACGTGGACGGTGTAATCTTCGCCGGCAAAGTGCCGCTCCGCCTGATCGAATACGTGCGCGATGAGGGACTCCCTATTGTCCTGGTGGACTACTTTCCCCCGCGCGGCCAGTATTCTGCAGTGCTCATTGATAACGTTGGGGGCGCGCAATTGGCGGTGAGCCACCTCATTCACCGCGGCCATCGGCGTATTGCATTCATCGGCGGTGACCTGGAGCACCCCAGTATTCACGATCGCCTTGAGGGCTACCGCCAAGCCCTCGAGCAGGCCGGCATCCAGCCTGACGACGCGCTGGTGGTCACTGACCAGCCTTACACCGCAGTCTCCGACGGCTACGAAGCGGCCCGGGAGCTACTTCTCAGAGGACAGCCTTTCACCGCACTATTTGCGGCCAACGACGCCATGGCTATTGGTGCACTTCGCCATTTTCAGGAGAAAGGCATCAGCGTCCCAGACCAGGTGGCAATAGTAGGATTTGACGACGTGGAATCGGCAACCACTGTACAGCCCGCCTTGACAACGGTGAGGGTCCCAAAAGAAGAACTGGGTGCGATTGCCATCAGGCGCATGGTGGAACTCATCAACCACAATGACCGCGCCGTTAGTCGCACAATCGTACCCACTACCCTGGTGTTACGAGAATCCGCATGAACGTCCCCGTACGCTGCCGAAAGGAGGTGATGTCCGGATCGACTCCTGCAACCCACTATCGTCCAGAGAGGAGGTGATCGCTGACCGAAGAGAGCGCTCTTTCTCAGCTAGTCCCGTGAAAGACAGCGTCTGTGCTGCTGTACCAAATCAGGAGGAGAAATGATGAGCGTAAGAGTACGCAGCATTGCTTTGCTCTCCTGCTTGTTTGTGGCCCTTCCTCTGCTCGCGCAGACCAACCTGTTGCCGAATGGTGATATGGAGGACATGCGGCCGAATTTCTGGGCGCCGTTTGGCGATGGGCAGGCGGGGGTGCAGTGTGAGTGGTCCTGGGAGGGTTACAACAGCCAGCACTCTTTCAAGGTGAGCAAGACGGCCACCACTGCTCAACCGGCAGGATGGGTGAGCGAGAACAATGCCAAGCTGTACTGGAACAACGCCAAGGCCGACCGTCTGTACAGCCTCAGCTTCTGGGCCAAGACGGTGGGGGTCAACACCAACCCCGCCACCGACGATGGCAAGATTGGCGTGCTGTTCTCCTTCTACGCCGGCGGCACCTTGTTGGGCGAGCAGTTTGTCGCCGTCGATCAGAGTGTAGCCAACAAGGACTGGACCGAGTACACCGATGGCTTGCTCATTCCGGCAGGTACCGACCCGGATGGAATGTACATGAAGTTGGTGATGGGCAAGGATGCCACCGGTACGGTGTACTTTGACAACATTGGCTGTGGGTCTGACCCGTGGTCGATGTGGCCGTTCAACGGGGATGCGGAGACGCCTGAGGGGTGGATGGAGTGGCATGCCGGTGATGAGGGCTTTGCCAACCTGGATAACACCCAGAAGCACAGTGGTGACTGGTCGGCGCTGTTGCGCGAGACCGACGACAACGGCGATGAGATGGTCTTCTACTCGGAGCCGATTCCGGTGGAGCCCAACACCTGGTACAAGATCAGTGTCTGGGTCAAGCGTGACCAGGGGCTGACCAATCCGGAGTGGTTGCCCTCCAACGTCACCAAGTATCGTCACGATGATCGCATGAGCGTCTGTTTCTTCTACCATCGCGATCCCATCTACACCGATTGGAATCTGACCGGTGGCGATCAGTTCTTCTACTTCGACGAGCGCGACTCCTCCTCGGACTGGACCTACTACACCATCATCTCCAAGTCCGAACCCGATGCCGCCGGCATCTCCGTCCGCGCCCGCTTCAACCCCTTCACCAAAGGCTTCTGCTGGTACGACGACTTTAGCGTCCAGAAGATCACCTTGGTGCCAACCGCCGTGGAGAGGTTCCAACCCCTGGCAGGTCATCAACTGCCGAAACAGCACGAGCTGTTGCAGAACTACCCCAACCCCTTCAACCCATCCACGACAATTGAATACACTGTGCCGAAGGATGGGCAGGTGACGTTGGAGGTCTACAACGTGCTCGGTCAGAAGATTGCCACGCTCGTGGACGGGTTCCGCCTCGCTGGGCGCTACTCGGTGGTGTGGGACGGTACCGACAGCTTTGGCAAGCAGGTGCCAAGCGGCGTGTACGTGTACAAGCTGAACGGCACCCTGACCCGCAAGATGATGCTGGTCAGGTAGAATCTCCTGAGGGGCTGCCCGCACAAATGCAGGCAGCCCCTCATTCTTCCCCTGGCGGCTCACGAAGGGCATGACCTGCCTCAGGAGTACTTGGGTTGGGCACGCGGCCCAGGAAAAAGGACAGCATAGTGGCGCCACGAAAGTGGCGTAGCTCCTGGTCAACTCGGGAGAGGGCGATGAACCGTAGCTGTGCTTCTGCAGTCTTGTTAGTGATTAGTAGCCTCGTTTTGACTTCTCTTGGTGGAGCTCTCAAGGCCGGCACCACAGGCAAGATCGCTGGCAGGGTCGTCGATGCTGACAGCAACGAGCCACTGCCTGGCGTGAACGTGATCATTGAGGGAACAACGATGGGGGCCGCCACCGATGTGAATGGCTACTACTTTGTTATCAACGTCTCTCCTGGTGTGTACACAGTGAAAGCAAGCATGATCGGCTACCAGGAGGTGAGGTACGAGAACGTCAGGGTGTCCATTGACATGACCACGACACTCAATTTTCGCCTCAAGCAGACTGTGCTTGACCTTGGCGAGGCAGTGACCGTGGTAGCAGAACGTCCCCTGGTGCGGAAAGACCTGACCTCCACGGAGGCTGTGGTCAACGCCCAGACCATCCAGCGCCTCCCTGTGGATCGCTTTCACGACGTGGTTAACCTTCAAGCCGGGGTGATCGAAGGGCACTTCCGTGGTGGTCGCACGGGTGAAGTGATGTACATGATCGACGGCATCCCGGTTAACGACATCTACTCGGGGCAGCCGGCATTTGAGGTGGAAAACAACGCTATTGCCGAGCTCCAAGTCATCAGCGGCACCTTCAACGCCGAGCATGGTCAGGCGATGTCCGGGGTGGTAAACATCGTCACCCGGGAAGGCGGAGAACGGTACAGTGGGAGTCTCTCTGCCTATGTTGGTGACTATGTATCCTGGGGGGAGCAGCAAAAAAGGATTTTCTGGAATATCGAAAAGCTCAATCCCTCCTACAATCTGCAGGGAACACTGAGCGGACCCCTTCCTCTCAGTAGGGGAGCCATCAACTTTTTCCTCTCCGGTCGCTACTATGACAGCGAAGGGTACATTTACGGCAAGGACGTCTGTAGACCCGGCGACCAGTCGGACTTTACTGCCGACGCCGAGTCAAAGTGGACGATAATGGCCCACGGTGAAACTTATCCGTTCTCAGAAGAGCTTGCCCAACGGTTGATTCGCGAAGCAACGGCAGTTCCCATGAATCCAGAGCGCCGGGCAACCGCGCAAGGGAAGTTAAGCGTACGTCTTTCCTCCGCTGATAAGCTAAGCATCGAGACCCTTGTCCAAGACTCGTATTTCAAGTACTATGATCACCGCTTCCGCTTGAACCCCACAGGCGACTACAAGCGTTACCAGCGCGGCTATAACACCAGCCTCGCTTGGAATCGAGTGTTAAGCCCAAGGGCCTTTTTCTCCCTGAAGGGGACCTACTTCTACACTGCGTACAAACAGTTCGTGTTGGAAGATCCTTTCGACCCAAACTACGTGAGCAGCAGAAGACTGCAGGACACTGGTGCGAACGCCTTTCTCACCGGCGGCATGCAGATGTGGAATTTTCACAGGAGCACGGGCACGATCGTCGGCAAGTTCGACCTCACCTACCAGGCCACTCAGACCCACCAGTTCAAGACGGGTGTAGAGGTGAAACGCCACCGTCTGTGGATGCATGAATTCGAGGTCGTTCCGGAACTCCCTGAGCGCATCCCTCCTCGCACTTCGTTCAACAACAATCAATACACCCATCGTCCGGTGGAGTTTGCGGCCTACCTGCAGGACAAGATGGAGTTCGACTACATGATCGTCAATGCGGGGATCCGATTTGACCACTTCGAACCCGACGGAGATGTGCCAACAGATTTTCGTGAGCCGACTCAATCACCGAGGGTACGGGCTGAAGGTTCATCGCAGCTTAGCCCCCGACTGGGCATCGCCTACCCGATCACTGAGCGGGGGGTCATTCATGTCTCCTATGGTCACTTCTTTCAAATCCCGAATCTGGACTACATGTACACCAATCCGGAATTCGACATCTTTCCGCTGCAGAGCACTCCCTCTCCCCCACCCCACAGTCTGCTGAACACGGTGGGGAACACCACCCTCAAACCCCAGAAGACGGTCATCTATGAAATCGGCCTGCAGCAACAACTCACCGAGGATCTGGCACTGGATGTGACGACTTACTACAAGGACATCCGCAACCTGCTGGGCACCGAAGTGTTGATGACACTACAAGGCATGCGCTACGGCCGCTACATCAACCGTGACTACGGGAATGTGAAGGGGCTCACGGTTGCTTTTGAAAAGCGGCACAGAGGAGGAGTTGGGGCCACGCTGGACTATACGTTTCAAATAGCGAAAGGGAACGCCTCTGACCCGAACACGGCCTTCCTTGACCAGCAGAGCGATCCTCCTCGGGAGACGACCAAACAGATGGTGCCGCTGAACTGGGATCGGCGCCACCAGATCAACGCGACGCTCACGCTTGGCACTGACGACGATTTTAGTGTCAATCTGATCGGGCGCCTCGGAACCGGTTTGCCTTACACGCCCTCCTTCCAAAACATCCAGACCGCAGTGGAGAATAGCGGTCGCAAACCTCTGCAGTACAATGTTGACATGTATGCCTACAAGACCGTCTCGCTGGGCAAGTTGGCGGTGCAGTTCTTTGTGCGCGTGTACAACCTTTTCGACCGTCTGAATGAGGTAGAGGTCTTTACCGACACGGGGAGGGCTGGGTATTCCCTTGCGCCCGTGTATGCGGGAGGTCTGCGGCCACGGGGCATCAATACGCTGGAGCAGTACTACATCCGCCCAGACTTCTACAGTGCGCCGCGGCAGGTGCAAGTCGGGTTCACCCTGGACTTTTGAAATTCGCGCCTTGCGCGAGGTAGGCATCAGCCACGATATGAGGATCGCGTCATGAAGCGTGTACTCTTGAGTTTCTTGGCCTTAGCGGTTTTCCTCCCACAGGGTTTGCAAGCGCAGCGCACGCCGGATCCAAATACGGGCGACGCGCGCTACCGCCGGCAGGGGATTATGGACGGCAATCTCGTGCGAACTATCTTCATCAATTGGGGGGAGATCGCTCACTGGCCTGACCAGCCTTCTGGGGAATGGCCCAAAGGGAGCGGGCACTCCTATGTCGATGGTGTGGCCCTCGTTGTCCAAGCGCGAGCCATCGACAACAAGGGACAGGTCATCTACCCAATGGAGACTCAGTATCGTGAGTTCGTGGATAAGGGGCCAAAGGATGAGCTGTGGGGCTGGGCGCCTTTACCCGGCTACTTCAATCCACGAGGCGATAAACCCGCGATGAGCAACGACCCAGCCACCTGGCCAGTTCATTGGCCGGACAAACCTGCAGACTGGGACGGTTTCTGGAACGGGTTCTTTGGCAAAGGCGTAATGAACGCCGACCTGGAAAGCTACTTTGTGTTTGATGACGACCCGGACGAAGAGTGGGATTTTTACCCCGACCCCGATGACACCTTGCGTCGTGGCCTCGGCCTAGAGGTGGCGGCACGCCTCTTCCAGTGGTCCCAAGTACTGGCGGAGGACGTGATCTTTGCCATCTACTTCATCACCAATGAGGGTAAGACAACCTACGACAGCACTTACTACTGTTTCTACATTGACTGGGGAGTCGGGGGGACAGATGACTCTTCGGACGATACTGGCAACTATAACCTCAGGTTGGATATTGCCTGGGCTTGGGATTGGGACGGATTTGGCACTCCTGGGCGGTGGTCACCGGTTGGGGTGGCGGGCTTCGCGTTTCTAGAAAGCCCAGGCATCAAGACTGATGGCAGAGACAATGACGATGACGGCCTCGTCGACGAGCGGCGCGACGACCCCAGTCCGGGCGTTTGGGTGAACACCTACCCTTATGGCTGTGTGGACGTGAGCGCGTTCCGCGAAGCCTTCAACCGCGAACCACGACCGCATTGGTCCTCGGACGAAGACATGGACTGGACCCCATATGAGGACCTGAATGGGAACGGGCAGTGGGACCCTGGTGAACCCCTGCACGATGACGTAGGCGAGGACGGCATCGGCCCGTTTGATCTGGGCTACACCGGACCCGACCGCGGCGAGGCGGACGGCATACCCACCCCCGGCGAACCGAACTACAGCTTGCTGGACAAGGACGAGTCCGACCAAATCGGCTTGACCGGGTTCCGCATCTTTCCGGTACACACCTACGAGCTGTGGAATGAAGAGCAGAACTGGAAAGTGTTTGTCTCGGCACCTCAGCCCAAGGATGCCTTGCAGGTGACCGCCAACCTGGGCATGTTCTTCTCTTCTGGCCCATTCCCATTGCGCCCAGGCCAAACCGAGAACTATTCCATGGCTCTGATCTTTGCCGAAGATGCAGAAGACTTGGCCCGTACAAAAAAGACCGTCCAGCAGATTTACAATGCCGACTATCGCTTTGCCAAGCCACCTGAGAAACCGACCCTGACGGCCATCCCCGGCGACGGCAAGGTGACTCTACTCTGGGACAGCAGGGCCGAGAGCTCTTGGGACCCCTTCCTGCAAGCGTATGATTTCGAGGGCTACCGCATCTACCGCAGCACCGAGCCGGAATTCTTGGAGAACAGGATAATCACAGATGCCTACGGCAGGCCGACCTTCCGTAAGCCAATCGCACAGTTTGATCTGCAGAACGGCATCAAGGGTTTGCACCCCATTGATGTGGAAGGGGTAAAGTTCAATCTCGGCAACGACACTGGCCTCCGCCACGTCTATATCGACACCGATGTCCAGAACGGCCAGACCTACTACTATGCGGTCGTATCTTATGACCGAGGTCTGGTGGACACCAGTGCCACCGGCGAGGTAGAGGGGATTGCGCCGGCAGAGTGCGCCAGCGTCATCAAGGTGGACATTGCTGGCAATGTGGAAACTGATGTGAACACCGCGGTGGTTGTGCCAAATCCGCCCTCCGCCGGCTACGTATCGGCGGCACTGCAAGACCAAGGGGTGAGCCACGAGGGCCCTGGCACCGGCAGCCTTCGCGTGCAGTTTGTCATCGAGGATTCGGTGTGGGACAATGCTCGCTACCAGGTGGTGTTCGACGATACCTCGCGCTTCCATAACAGCGGCATTCCCTTCTACTCGATCTATCGCATTGTTTCTGCTGACACCACGCTCCTATTCCACCGTCTTCCGGTGCTAGAAGAGACCGAATCCCCCTTGTTCGACGGGTTGGTGGTTACCCTTTTCAACCATCCTCAAGTGCAGGTGGACTATGCGCGGACCGGGTGGCTGGTTGGCAATTGCAATTACAAAACTTATGTGGACTTTGACCCGCTGTTCGTCAGCCAAAACCCGGCTTTGCACCATTCGACGGCCTATCCGGCAGACTATGAGATCCGCTTCTCGGACAAGGTGGAGGCCCGCTCGGCGCGCAAATTGGGATTCCCGGAAACGCCGGTGAAGTTCAGCGTATGGAACATCACCGAGGGCGTGCCTGCGCAGTTTTTCTTCCGGGACGTTGTGAAGGACTCGACCTTGACACCCGACAGCGGTGAGGGGATCACCATTTTCATCGATGACCCGCTTTCGTCGTGGAAGGTAACGGCCACCTGGCGACTCACGTTTGAGGTTGACAGTCTCAAATCGGTGTTCATCCCCCCGGCGCCCGGGGACGTTTTCAGGATCGCCACTACCAAGCCTTTCCGGAAAGGCGAGCGCTTCACCTTCGGGGTGAGCGCGCCCAGATACGACGTGAAGGTCGCCAAGTCAATGCTTGACCAGGTGATTGTCGTCCCCAATCCATACGTCGTGGCCAATAGCTGGGAGCCGCGCAGCCCTTATCGCTTCGGGCGCGGCGAAAGGCGCCTGCAGTTCCTCAACCTTCCCCCCAAGTGCACCATCCGCATCTACACGGTGCGGGGCGATCTGGTGGATACGATTTACCACGACTCGCCGGCCAGCTACGGCGCTGCGACGTGGGACCTGGTTTCCAAGGATGGCCAGGATATCGCCTACGGCATCTACCTCTACCACATCGAGGCGCCAGGCATCGGTTCCACCACCGGGCGGTTTGCGGTGATCAAGTAGCGGCCTCTACCGAGGGAGATTGACGATGAGAACAGTGCGCACCATCTGTCTTTGGAGCTTGTACGTCGCCATCGCCTGCGCGCAGGGCGGGCGCAGCGTGTCCAATGTGGGCACAACGGCGGCACCGTTCTTGGAGATCGGCGTCGGGGCCCGTGCCGTAGGCTTGGGGGGAGCTTTCGTGGGCACTGCCGATGACGCCAGCGCTCTGCACTGGAATCCGGCGGGAATTGCCCGCCTCCCGCAGGTGGAATTGCTTTTCGTCCATACCGACTGGCTCTGCGGGCTGGACTTTGACTTTGCGGGTGCGGTCCTCCCCCTGGGCCGCTGGGGAAGTATCGGCGCCAGTGTCACGGCGCTGAGTATGAGCGACATGCCCGTGCGCACGGTGGAGATGCCCCAGGGCACGGGCGAACAGTTCTCAGCCGGGGACCTAGCCCTCGCCCTCAGCTACGGCATCTCGTTAACCGACCGCTTTTCCATAGGGTTCACCGGCAAGTACATCTACCAGAGCATCTGGAAAGAGCACGCCTGGGGCGTGGCCTTGGATATGGGCACCCTCTTCACTACCGGTTTTCACGGCATGCGCATCGGCGCCGCTCTGCGCAACCTGGGCACCGATATGCGCATGCAGGGGGATGATCTGCTCATCTTTCACGACCCTGACCCAAAGAAGATGGGCAACAACGACCGCATCTTCGCCGAGCTAAAGACCGATCCCTGGCCTCTTCCTCTCACGTTTCAGGTGGGGGTCGCACTGGAGTTGCTACGCAACGCTATGCACCGTGTGACATTGGCGACTGACGCAGTGCACCCAATGGACAACACCGAGAGCCTTCACATGGGGTGCGAATACGCCTTCAGGGAAATGTTTTTCCTGCGTGGAGGGTACAACAACCTTTTCCTTCGCGACGGCGAAGAAGGCCTCACCCTCGGCACGGGCATAGCAGTTCGCCTGCTGGGCAACCGCAGCGTCCGCGTCGATTACGCGTACGCAGACTTTGGACGGCTGGAGAACGTACATCGCATCTCCATCGGCGGCTCATGGTAGCCACGCTGCAAGGGAGAAGAACAAGCGCATGCCCCACGACCCCGGACAGGACGGAGAGGCGGGAGGTGAGCGTTCAATGAGTAACGCGACCAGGCGGTTCAGAGGTATGCGTGGGCACAGGGCCTGCGCCACTGCGGCATGGCTCCTTGTGGGCATAGGACACGTGGCGAGCCAGCAGATCGACATTCCGCGCATCGAGCTGATGCCCAACAAACCCGCGCCGTACCAAATGCGCAACTGGAAGCAGGTGGCTTTGGGCTACGACTCGCTCGTCTTTGACCTCTCGCGCACTGGCCAGTACCTGCCACTTATCTGGACTTATTCTTCCACCGTCAACTACCCCGAGCATGGTAGTTTCGGTCTGCACAGCTACGTGGGCACTCGTGCCCCACGGTCGGCGGAAGCCATTAATGTCATCCCCGCGGTCATCGGTGCCACGTTGGTCGGCGTAGACAAGCGCAACCAATGGGGCCACAACTGGGTGTTGATGTGTGAGGAGTTCTTCAACCGCCGGCCTGAGGAAAACGTCTACCTCAATGGCCCGGTGGCAAGCAGTGGGCAAGACTGGTGGTACGACACTATGCCCAATGTCTTTTTCTATCAGCTTTCCTATCTTTATCCGCACACCGGGGACTTTGACCACCAGTTCCGCATGGTAGCTGACCGTTGGCTGGAAGCCGTAAAAGCCATGGGCGGCAGCACCACACCGTGGCGAAAACCGTTCATGGGTTACAGGGCATTCAACCTGTCTACCATGACGCCCCTGGCCAGTGGCGTCCCGGAACCGGAGGCGGCGGGGGCCATTGCCTGGCTGTTGTACAATGCCTACGTGGTCACCGGTGAGTCAAAATATCGCATCGGCGCCGAGTGGTGCCTGGAATTCCTGGAATCGAGAAGCACAAACCCGTCCTATGAACTCCAGCTGCCTTACGGCGTTTATGCCGCTGCGCGCATGAACGCAGAGCTCGGCACAAGCTACAACATCCAGAAGTTGCTGAACTGGTGTTTCGACCCCAGTCAAAACGTACGCGACTGGGGCGCTACGATTGGGAATTGGGGCGGGTACGATTGTGCGGGCCTCATCGGTGAAGCAAAGTACAGTGGGTATGCCTTCGTCATGAATGGCTTCCAGATGGCATGCGCCCTGGTCCCCATGGTCCGCTATGATGACCGCTTTGCACGGGCCATAGGCAAGTGGATGCTCAACTGTGCCAACGCCTCGCGGCTGTTCTACACAAACTACCTTCCGGACGACAGGCAAGACAGCGAGGAGTGGGCCCACCAGTATGACCCGCACTCCTACCTTGCGCACGAGGCACTGCGGCAGCACGCCCTCCACACCGGAGTGAGTCCCTACGCCACTGGGGACGCAATAGAAGGGGGTTGGGCGGCGACCAACCTGGCGCTCTATGGATCTTCGCACGTGGGCATCTTCGGCGGCATCATCGACACCACAGAGGTGCCCATGATCTTGAGGTTGGACGTGCTAAAGACGGACTTTTTCCACGCACCGGCCTACCCCACCTACTTGTACTTCAACCCTTACGACACCGATCAGCGCGTCACCGTTACGGTGGGGCCAACGCCGTGCGACCTCTACGAGGTCGTGTCCAACTCCTTTGTAGCATACAATGTGACCGGATCGTCCCTCGTGACGATCCCGGCCAATAGTGCCATCTTGCTGGTCCTCGCGCCGGCGGGGGGTGCCGTGAGCTTTGAACTGGACAAAACGCTCATTGATGGGGTGGTGGTAGACTACCGTTCCGGACAGCCGGTAGGCAACTATCCGCCACGCATCAAGAGCCTGGATGTGACAAAGTCCCTCCTCGTATTCGGCGAGGCAGTAGACGTCTACTGCACCGCGGTTGATCGAGACGGTGGTTCCCTGACATACGAGTGGAGTGCCACGGGCGGTACCTTACAAGGGAGCGGCAACAAAGTCTCCTGGGTCGCGCCGTCGGAAGCCGGCAAGCATACGATTTCTTGCCGTGTACTTGACACCGGTGGAGCCAGCGACTCGAGTTCAGTGCGGGTTGAAGTGGTGGCCTTCATCAACCACCCCCCGAGAATTCGCTCCCTGGAGGTAAGTCCGCGCAAAGTCGGCCTGGGCGAGGTGGCGACTGTGGTCTGTTCCGCCTGGGACGAGGACGGCGATAGCTTGAGCTTTGCTTGGTCTGCTTCTGGCGGCATGATCGACGCGATCGACTCATCCGCCACCTGGACAGCACCAGCGGCGGCTGGCCTCTATGTCCTGCGGTGCATCGTCTCCGATCCCCACGGTGGACAAGCTTCGGACAGTATCGGCGTTGTCGTGCAAGATCCCACCAACCCCGGCTGTGGCATCCCAGTGGCCTACTATCCCTTCCACGGCGATGCCCGCGACGAGAGCGGCTTTGGCCATCATGGATCAGTCCATGGTGCCCAGCTCACTGCCGACCGCTTCGGAAACGCAAACAGCGCATACGCCTTTGACGGCGACGACGACAATATCCGGGTACCCAACACCACGACGCTCAATTTCCAGGACGAGATCAGCATCAGCCTCTGGATGAACGTCGCCGCCTTTGGCGGACGCGAGCAGTACCCCATCTCGCACGGGAGCTGGGACAACCGCTGGAAGATCTCGCTCATCCCGGAAAAAAGAGTGCGCTGGACTATCAAGACCGACCGTGGCGTGAAGGACCTGGACAGCCGCACAGAGATCATACCAGGGCGCTTCTACAACGTGATTGCCATCTTTGACGGCACAAGGATGGCCCTTTACCTGGACGGGAACCTCGACAGCCGCGCAGACTGGTCCGGCCGCCTCATGACCACCACCATCGATCTTACCATCGGGCAGATGCTGCCACATGATTCGGGCTACAACTTTGCCGGTGTGCTGGACGACATTCGGATTTTCAGCTATGCGCTTTCCACCGAAGAAATCGCTAACCTCGTTGCCGAGGGCACAGCGGTGCACGATTCCCCTGGCCCTCTTGTGCCGTCGCAGTTTGCCCTTTTCCAGAGCTATCCGAACCCGTTCAGCGGCAAGACGACCATCGAGTACGGCCTCCCTAGCGCAACGGCTGATATGTGCTTGCGCATAGTCGACGTCCTGGGGAGAGAGGTGGTGGCCCTGGCACGGGGCCCTGCGGTAGCTGGATTTAAGGAAGTAGCTTGGGACGGAAACGATGCCCTGGGCCGACCCGCGCCTAGCGGGCTCTACTTTGTAGTATTGACGGCAAAGGAAGAACGCTTGACCCGCAAAGTGCTTTTGCTACGGTAGCTGAGGTAGGTGAGGAGAAGACGTGCTTCTCAAGAGGTCATTTCGGTGCACGTTGATTATTCTGGCGGCGTTGGCGCTCTGTGCCACCAGGTGTGGGCGCTCCAGGGAGGAATCTGTTGTCCTCGCACGCGCAGGGGATCGCGAGATTACTCGGGAACAGTTTGTTTCCCGCTGCGAGCTGGCAGTACGACCACAGGTCCGTGGCACACAGGAGGAACAGAAAAAAGCGCTGTTGGAGTTGCTCATTGATGAAAAGCTGCTGGCCCTGGAAGCAGAGGCAAATGGTCTGCACCGAGATGACCGTCTGCGCGAAGCAGTCTCGCTATGCGCCGATTTTGCTGCGGCGCGGGCCCTGTACACACGGGAAGTAGCGGCCAAGGTCCACCTGACCCCAGAAGAGGTCGCTGCAGCCGCGGAGAAGATGGCTCAAACACGGACCGTGCAGTTCTTCCTGACCAGGAACCAGGCGGAGGCAGAGTCCGTGCGCCAGCAGCTTTTGGCCTCGCGCTCATTCGCGCAAGCTCTCAGCGCCAGGGGAACGATCGCAGTTGATACCAGCCGCTTTCGGTTTACGGCGCGATGGGGAGACCTCGAACCAACCCTTGATGAGGCCATTTTCGAGCTCAATGTCGGCGAGATATCCCCTGTGGTCAAGACTACCCGCGGCTATGTGGTGTGCAGAGTGGACTCGATTACCTTCTCGCCGCCGCTCGCGGAAACAGGCGGGGTAGACCTCCGACACAAGGCCAGCAAGGTACTCCGCTCTCGCAAAGAAGCAGTCCGGGCCGAGGCTTACGTGAAGCAGGTCATGAGCGACAAGAATGTAGAAGTGGATGAACGAGCCTTCCAACTGCTGAGCGAGGCAGTGCTTCGCCATCTGGAATTGGCTGAGAGCACCCTTCCCCCTTTTGCCGAGCGTCAAGTGCTTCTCAGAGACGAAGTGCTCGTGCCAGCTTCGCAGGAACTCTCCCATGCAGCCGACATGGTCTTGCTCCGCTTTGCGGGTGGCCAGTGGTCCATTGCGGACGTTCTGAAACGATGGCGGGTGCTGCGACCACCAATCGCTACCTCTTCGCCGAACGCGTGCCGTTCCTCAATGGCACGGGTGCTGAGCACCATGGTTCGCGACCACTTTCTGGCTGAGGAGGCTCGGCGCAAGGGCATTTACAAGTCAGCCCAGGTAAAAGAGGAAACTGCTATGTGGCGCGACCACTTCCTGGCCGAATTGATGCTGCAGCGCCTGCGGGCCAACCCCGGAGCAGACTTCTCGCTACGGCGCCATCTTTATCAGCTGCGCAGACGCTTCCCCGTGGAGCAGAACCTCAAACCATTGCAGTCGATAACACTGACCCGCCTCCAATTAGTCGGGGTGCGACCAGGTCAATACGGCACACTGGCGGTGCCACCATGGCCGGCACTTCCTGAAGATGGGGAACAATAACTGGTCTAACATGAACCTGCCACACATCCAGCTCAAACCTCTTCTTGTCTTTGCGCTTGCCTCGGGCCAATTTGTCCTCGTGCCCGGCTGTGGTAGGAACCCCTCAAGTCCAAGGACTCATCTGGTCTACTGGTCGGCGAACAACCAATATGAAGTCGACCTGGCCAAAGCGCTCGTTGCCCAATGGAACACCCTTCACCCCCAGACCCCGGTAGTTCATCAACCTGTGCCAGAGAGTCAGTCCACCGAGGAGGCCATCTTGGCGGCAGTGGTGGGAAAGACTACCCCGGATGTCTTTTCCAACATGTGGCCAGGAGATGTGGAGGCCTACGCCCGTGCCGGACAGCTTGTGGCACTGGACACCTTCCCCGATTTTGCCGAGGCCATCGCCTCCCGGGTGGATTCTGCCCTGCTGGAGGAAGCCCGTTCTTCTGACGGTCACATCTACCAAATACCCTGGAAAACAAACCCGGTAATGGTCATCTACAACCGAACGATGCTCGCCGAAGCTGGGTACGACCACTTTCCGGCTACGTATTCAGAATACTTGCAGGCAGCAGCAAAGGTCGCACGCGACACAAACGGGGATGGTCGCATCGACCGCTGGATGGGGATCACTGATATCCGCGCCCTGTGGTGGCAGCGTTTCTTTGACTTTTACCCGCTGTACATCGCTGCCACTCAAGGCCGAACCCTTCTCCAAGATGGAGAGGTGGCCTTCGACAATGTTGAAGCCGTCGAAGTGTTCAGCTTCTTGCGCACGCTTTTTGACCGCGGGTATTTCCCAAAGGAGCGCATGGTGGGACGAACCGATGCTTTTTTGCAGGGGATTGTAGCATCGCGTTTCACCGGCCCGTGGGAGATTAGACATGCCGAGAAGTTCAAACCCGAAGGATTTCTTTACGATTTTGCCCCCATTCCACGGCCTGACGGGGTCACTGGACCAGTGTACACCTATGGGGACATGAAGAACATCGTCATCTTTCGTACCACGCACAATACACGTTTAGCATGGCAATTTGCCAAGTTTCTTGTTAGCCGTGAGGCGGACCTTCTACTGTTGGAGATGACTGACCAGCTGCCCCTGCGGGCAGGCCTTCTCCAGGACCCACTTTATGCTTCTTACTTCGAAACAAACCCGTTCATGAAGCGGTTTGCTCACCAGGCACGCTTTGTGCGTGGAACCGATACCAGCCCGGTGCTCAAAGAAATCTTTGACATCTTGTCCAACGAATTTGAGGCCTGCGTGGTGTACGGGGTGAAGACGCCAGCGAAGGCCATTCAAGACGCCGCAGAGCAGGCGCGGCTCATATTGGAGTAGCAGCCCATGCACCACACGTCAGGTACCGGCAGTACCCCACAGGGATGTGCTTCTAGACGCGGGAGCAGTCGGGGAAGAATCAGAAGCCGTTCCCGTGCCACCGGCTACCTCCTCCTGCTCCCCTACGTAATACACTTTCTGGCCTTCATGGCTTTCCCCTTGGTTTTTTCTTTCGTGCTCATCTTCCATCGCTGGGATATCCTCTCATCAATGAAGTGGGTGGGCCTGGGAAACGTACACCGTCTTTTCCATGATCGGCTGTTTTTCCGGGCACTGGTCAACACCGGTGTCTTCTTGCTCATTCATATCCCGCTGCAGCTTGTCATCGCGCTCGCTCTGGCAGTCTTCTTGAACCAGAAGCTCCGCCTCCGTGGCTTCTTCAGGGCAGTTTTTTTCCTCCCGGTGGTAGTGTCGGGCGTGGTGACCACGATGCTCTGGGACAGCCTCTATGCGCAGGACACTGGAATACTGAACAACCTGCTCTCCTCGCTCGGCCTGGGCAGATTGCCGTGGTTGACGAGCCCAATACTTGCCATGCCCTCCATCGCCATCATGGCCACGTGGAAGAATGTGGGGTTGTACATCGTACTGTTTTTGGTGGGCCTGCAGAGTGTGCCACACCATTTGTATGAGGCAGCCGACATCGAGGGGGCCTCGCAGTGGTGTAAGTTCCGCCACATCACCCTGCCGATGATTAATCCCACCGTGGTGATGGTCGTGATTCTCTCAACCATCGGTGGTTTTTCCTTGTTTATCGAGCCCTACATCATGACCGGTGGAGGGCCGATCCGCAGCACGCTTTCAGCAGTCTTGTACATCTACAACCAGGCCTTCCAATTCAACCACATGGGATATGCCGCAACCCTGGGCTTCTTTTTCGCGCTGATCGTGTTCATGGTCGTGCTGCTGCAAAAAAGACTGGTGGAGCAGGAGATAGGATAATGAACGCCAGCACAGCACGGCTTATCCAGTGCGCCAAAAAGGCTGCACTCTATGTCCTGCTTCTTTGCTGGACCATTGTGTGCCTTTACCCATTCGTATGGATGCTTTCTGCCACGTTGCGACCCGAGGCGGAGATCGGACGTCTGAACCCGGTCCCGAGTAAACTGACCCTGGAAAGCTACCGCCTCGTGTTCACCAAGATCCCAATTGCGCGGGCTTTTGCCAATAGCTTGTTTGTCTCTCTCTCCGCGACTGCTGGGGTACTTCTGTTTACTTCGATGACTGGCTATGCCCTGTCGCGCCTGCACTTCCGGGGCCGCGACGGGATCTTTGCGCTTGTGCTCTTCACCATGACTTTGCCGTTCCAGATCACGTTGATCCCCACTTACGTGCTTATGGTCAAGTTAGGATGGAACGACACCTATTACGCTTTAATTGTGCCATACATGATAAATGCCTTCGCAATTGTGGTATTTGCGCAGTATTTTAAGAGCGTGCCGCAGGATCTGCTGGACGCGGCGCGCATTGATGGCTGCTCGGATTTAAGCATCCTGTTTCGCGTCATGTGGCCGCTGTCGGTACCTGCGTTGATTACCGTGGCCATTCTCACGTTCATGAACATCTGGAACGAAGTCCTGTGGCCCATCATCGTGATTCGCAAGTGGGAATTGATGACCATGCCACAGTTGGTGGCTCTGTTTGCGGTGGGCGGCAAGGCCGAAGGTTTGTTGGGAGTCCGGTTGGCCGCTGCCGCGCTTCTGGCGCTGCCCATTGTCGTGGCCTATGCATTCTTCCAACGCTACTTTATTGCCAGCATGGCCACCACGGGGCTGAAAAGCTGAGAAGCGTGGTGCCAACCTTGTCAATTGGCACCGCAGGACAAGCCCAAGCCGGGGTTACCTCACCCCGCCGGAGCAGGCATGTTTCTCTAAGCACAAGGTCGCGCGCACGCGCAGAAGCTTGGACATCGTCAACATGCTGAGACAGCCTCGGGGCGCACAAGGACACGAGGCGAGGGTTCTTCCCCCAAGAGGCGGCTGTGAGCCACAGAATCCCGGGCGCGCTGATGCCCAGTTGGTTTCCGGCTGCTACGGTGATCCCTGGGTTCTGTGTGGTGCGCTTTTGCGCTGCTTGCAAAGCTGGAATGGGATGGAGAGGACATGTTGGAACTGAACTTTGCCAGGAGGTGTGGAAACGGGTATGAAGGACGTGGCAGGATTTGCGCAATTCTCTGAGCTCTTTCGGCGTCACCCCCGAAATCCTATTTTGACAGCATCCGATTGGCCCTATCCGGCCAATGCCGTGTTTAATCCCGGAGCGGTGCTCTTCGAGGGCTCCACATTGCTCTTGGCCCGCGTAGAAGATATGCGGGGCTTTTCGCACCTGACCGTGGCGCGCAGTAAAGACGGCGTGAGCAATTGGCAGATCGATCCCCAGCCGACCTTTGCTCCAGACCCTGAGCACCACCCCGAGGAACTATGGGGGGTCGAAGATCCACGCATCGTGTGGCTGGAGGAGCTGGACCGTTACGCAATCACATACACCGCTTTCTCGGAGAGGGGGCCCCTGGTTTCGTTGGCCATGACCAAGGATTTTCGTACCTTCGAGCGTCGGGGTCCTATCATGCCGCCCGAGGACAAAGATTCGTCGCTGTTTCCGAGACGGTTCAAAGGGCGGTGGCTGCTGATTCACCGCCCCATGCCAGTGACGCCGGGAGCGGGCGCGCACATCTGGGTCTCTTACTCCCCTGACCTCACCCATTGGGGCGACCATACCATCTTGTTGGAGGCGCGGCAAGGCGGATGGTGGGATGCGCGCAAGGTCGGTCTCAACGCGCCGCCCATCGAGACGCCTGAGGGGTGGCTCATCATCTACCACGGCGTGCGCACCACTGCCGCCGGTGCCATCTACCGCCTGGGACTGGCCTTGTTGGACCTGGATGAGCCGACCACGGTCATCGCACGCTCCGATACATGGGTGTTCGGCCCGCGTGAGCTATACGAGCGCGTAGGTGATGTGGCCGACGTGGTCTTCCCGTGCGGTGCGATACTGGACCCACAGACAAAGGAGGTGCGCCTGTACTACGGGGCAGCGGACACCACCATCGCCTTGGCCACTGCACCCCTGGCTGACCTGCTGGCTCACTTGAAGGGGAAACGCTGAGACATCGCAGGTCGACTGGCACTGGGGAGGAGACCGCTATGTATGCAGCCTGGCGGAGGTGGAAGGCGTGCCTTGCGGGCATCCTCACCGCCTGCTCCTGTGCCTGCCCGCGCCCCCCTGCACTCCAGGGGTCGCTGGTCAATTTTTCCCACCTCGAGCACCTCTGCGAGTGGAGAGTCATGGACGGCGACTCCGTGGTCATCGTGCACATCTACGCGGAAGCCCCTGACTACCACTGGGTCCCCGCCCCCGGGGAGGGCATTGCCTGCGTTGACGACGCTGCCCGAGCGGCCGTGGCCCTTTTGCGACACGCCACCCTCACCGGCGACACCTCGCGCTTACACCTTGCGCGCGGGCTGCTGCGCTTTGTTCTCAAACTCCAGACCGAAGACGGAGAATTCTGCAACTTTGTGGACCATGGCCTCCAGATCAATAGCCAAGGAGCCACCAGCCGCAAGGGCTTCGGCTTTACTGCGGCGCGTGCGTACTGGGCGCTGGCAAGCGCCTATCGCTTCTTTGTGCATAGAGACGCACCCTTCGCCACCGAACTTCGTCAGGCTTTCCTCCGCTGTCGTGCTCCATTGGCAAAGCTCCTCGACTCTTACCAGCAGTACGAGGTGATCCAAGGACGCCGCTACCCGAAATGGCTCGTTCAGCAGTACGCGGCCGACGCCACTAGCGAGTTGCTCCTAGGATTGGCGGAATACCTCCGGGCAGAGCAGAACCCCGAGCTCAGCGCCATGGCGCGGCAGCTGTGCGACGGTCTTCTGGCAATGCAGCTGGAGGAATCAGAGCGATACCCGGGCGCCTTTCTCTCCTGGTCGGGCGTGTGGCACGCGTGGGGCAACGCACAAAGCCAGGCGTTGACCGACTTGGGCGCACTTCTTGGTGACAAACGCCTCCTGGCGGCGGCTGAACGAGAAGCCAGACAGTTCTCTGGGCGCATGCTGGCAGAAGGTCAGATGCACCAGTTTGTCCTGGGCGAGCAAATCCAGTCAAGTGAGTTTCCCCAGATTGCTTATGACATTCGATGCACCGCACTCGGCCTCCTGGGTGTGGCGCAGGCTACTGGTGACACCACTTTTGCGGTGGCTGCCGGACTCGTGGCAGGCTGGTTTTTTGGCAACAACCCCGCCGGCCAGCCGATGTATGACACCACGACTGGCATGTGCTATGACGGCCTCGAAGGTCCCGAACGCATCAACCGCAATGCCGGGGCCGAATCCACCGTGGAAGCACTGTTGACGTTGCTGGAGGTGCTACACCACCCGGTGGCTGCGCGTTACATTAGCTACCGCTCTGATACGACCCGCGCCTGTCCCACCTCACCGGGGTACACATGCCGCGTATTCAGCGGAGGAGTTAGGGCCGCCACGGTCTGCTTTGACCATCAAGCGCTGGACTTTACCATCTCCGTGGGGAGCAGGACGGAGCCCCGCACCAGAAAAGCCTCACACCGCCGGTGACTGCAGCTCGTCCCCCTCATATGTGTGCACCCGGTGTGCTTTTCGCTTGCTTTTTTCCTCATTTCTGCTATATTGCCAAGCGGTAAGCCAAACGGGGTAGTCTATGCTGGGCAGGGCACTGAGTGCGACAGTCTTAGGGATCGACGCCTACATCGTGAAGGTCGAGGCGCACCTAGAGTCGGGGTTGCCCTCCTTCGCCACTGTGGGCCTTCCGGACGGAGCCGTGCGCGAGTCCAAGGAGCGCGTGAGCGCCGCCATCAAGAACAGCGGCTTCCGCCTTGCCCCTAAGCGGGTAACCGTCAATCTGGCACCTGCGGACGTGAAAAAGGAAGGCTCGGCTTTTGACCTGCCGATGGCTGTTGCCATTTTGGCAGCGACTAACCAGGTGGCGCTTTCTCGTCTCGACAACTTTGCCCTAGTTGGTGAACTAGCCCTGGACGGGACGGTCCGGCCAGTGCGCGGTGTTCTGCCCATTGCGGTGGCCGTGCGTAGCAACAACATCGCCGGGCTGATCGTCCCGAACGAGAACGCCCGAGAGGCGGCCATGACCCAGGGGCTGACGGTCATCCCGGTGGGCCATCTGCGCGAAGCGGTCGACTTCTTGGACGGCCGCACTAATCCGGAACCTTTCACCGTCAACCTACAAGAGGTTTTTGCGCAAAGCCGGCAATACGACATCGACTTCCAGGATGTAAAGGGCCAGGAACATGTGAAGCGCGCGCTGGAAGTCGCCGCTGCTGGTGGACACAACATTCTCATGATTGGGCCTCCTGGCTCCGGCAAGACCATGCTGGCCAAACGCATCCCCACCATCCTGCCGGACCTGACCTTCGAAGAGGCCTTGCAGACCACCAAGATTCACTCCGTGGCGGGCTTGTTGCCACCTAATACGGCGCTCATCGCCACCCGCCCTTTTCGTTCACCACACCACACCATCAGCGATGCCGGCCTCATCGGCGGGGGCACCATCCCCAAACCGGGCGAGGTGAGCCTGGCCCATTTCGGTGTCCTCTTCCTCGACGAACTCCCGGAGTTCAAGAAAAACGTCTTGGAGGTGCTTAGGCAGCCTCTGGAAGATGGCAAGGTGACCATCTCCCGCGCCATGATGTCGCTCACCTATCCGGCCGAATTTATGTTGGTCGCAGCCATGAATCCATGCCCGTGTGGGTATCGTACCGACCCAACTCATGAGTGCTCATGCACACCCCCACAGATTCAGCGGTATCTCTCGAGGATTTCTGGTCCACTCTTGGACCGGATTGACCTGCACGTGGAGGTGCCTGCGGTCAAATACCGGGAGCTTGCTGGCAAGACGGTGGGTGAGCCTTCGGCAGCTATTCGAGAACGCGTGATCAGGGCGCGCGAGATTCAGCTGCGCCGCTTCAAAGACAGGAAAACGCTCTTCTGCAACGCGCGTATGGAGTCGAAGGATATCCGCCGCTATTGCCAGGTAGACAGCCGGGGCGAAGAGCTACTCCGCACCGCCATCACCCGACTGGGGTTCTCCGCCCGTGCCTACGACCGTGTACTTAAAGTAGCCCGCACCATCGCCGACCTGGAGGGAAGCGAGGAGATTCGACCCGAGTTCGTGAGCGAAGCCATTCAATACCGCACGCTAGACAGAAACTGGATGCTGTAAACCCCTGGGCTTTTCGCGCCATAGCACGGCACTCGAGTCCCTCCTCCCTGTGGCACATAGCCAATACTCAAGCAGCGGGCGGTGTGGCTTGCATCCGCAAGGGCGAATCCCTCTGCACCATACGACCCGACCACATATCAGAACCAAGGGGCCCAGAGTTGCCGCCTAGAGGACAAAATTGCCCCACCACGCAGACTTCCACACGCAAGGGGCACTGAGGCAAAGGTGAGCGCGGTATGGCAGGAATAGAAAAATCCCTGCAAATTAGGATGGTTGCGTAAAGAACCGTGCTCAACACGGTGGGCACCGCCTGGGCGTTTCTCACTTCCACTACCGCGGCGCGCGCGGTGAGGCATGTGATCCACGTCCAGAGCTCGGCTCCCTATTGGCAGGTGTTGGCTCTTTAATTGACAAGCCACCGCTCAATTTGCAGGGATATTTTCGAAGCCACCTGCATTTTAGCAAAAATATTCGAGAATGTCAAGCGGAAAATTTGTTTCGCAGCTCTTTTCGCACACATTTCTTATTGGGTAGATGGACGTGCGTTCCCTCTGCGCCAGGTACGCTCTTTGCATTTTCCAGGCGCTCTGCATTCTTGATGACGAACAGGTGGATACCGGCCAGTAACCACCACGTCTGGAAAAACAAGTTGATTTTGATAAGCCCTTTTGCTAAATTGCGAGTGCCTGAAGGCGACCTGTTTCCAGTTCGGTCGCAGAAAGGGTAGCGGATGGGATTCGCCTTGGCCATTCTCGTGTTGAGCACGGCAATGCGTGCGTCGGAAGTGCAAGGCCCACGGGAGGCACGGCGTCCGCGCGCCCGCGAGCTTGGCGTGTGCATCGGGGTGCTTCGCCCGGGCCCGTGGAACGCCATCACCGACGTCGACGGGGTCCGGGTCGGCCACTACACGGTGATCGAGGGCGACAGCGTGCGGACGGGCGTGACGGTCATCGTCCCGCACGGAGGCAACCTGTACCAGGAGCGAGTGCCGGCGGCTGTGAGCATTGGCAACGCCTTTGGCAAGCTGGCCGGTTCCACTCAGGTCGAGGAATTAGGCGAGATAGAGACGCCCATCGCTCTCGTGAACACGCTCAGCGTTCCAGTGGCAGCCATGGCTCTCATCGACTACACTCTGCGCGCACCCGGCAACGAAGCGGTGCACTCCGTCAACCCAGTGGTTGGCGAGACCAATGACGGCTGGCTCAACGACATCACGGCTCGGCGGTTGACCGTTGGCGAAGTGCTCGCCGCCATCGAACACGCCAGCTCAGGTCCGGTCGCGGAAGGGTCGGTGGGCGCCGGAACTGGTACGGTCTGTTTCGGTTTCAAGGGAGGCATCGGCACAGCATCCCGTGTACTCCCTCCTTCGCGCGGCGGTTACACCGTAGGTGTGCTGGTGCAAACAAACTTTGATGGGATTCTTCAGGTGAACGGCGCGCCGGTGGGCAGGGAGCTGGGACGCTTCGCCATGGCAGAAGAATTGGGTGCTCAAGGAGATGGCTCCTGCATGATTGTGCTGGCCACTGACGCCCCATTGCTCAGTCGCAACCTCAAGCGACTCGCAAAACGCGCACTGTTCGGGCTGGCGCGCACAGGCGGCTACTGCTCCAACGGCAGTGGGGACTATGTGATTGCTTTTTCCACCCACCCGGCGGTGCGGCTGCCCCGCAAACCGGAAGGAGGCGTGCATCGATTCCAGGAGCTACCCAACAGCGCCCTTTCCCCGCTCTTCTTAGCAGCGGTCGAAGCCACCGAAGAGGCAATTCTCAATTCCCTGTTCTGTGCAACAACAGTCCAAGGCAGAAACGGTCACGTGGCCGAGGCTCTGCCCATTGAGCGAGTGATGGAGATTTGCCAGAAGTACAACGTGCTCCATTGGGACCGGAATCTGCCGCTTAGGCGGCAGTAGAAACCCTTCGGCGATGCACTCTATGGATCTCCAACCTGTGGCGCGTATCCTGATTGTGGTAGGCTTGCTCCTAGCAGGGGTCGGCGTTGTGCTTTTGCTGTTCAAGCAACTGCCCTTGCTCGGGCGCTTGCCGGGAGATGTCGTTGTCCAACGCAAACATTTCACCTTCTACTTTCCAGTGACCACGTGCATCGTGCTCAGCCTGCTGCTCACGCTTATCCTCTACCTGTTTGCAAGACGGTAGGACGCGAGAACACGGGGTCCAACGAGGTTTAGAACAGATGAAGACAACGTTGGTTCGCATACCGGTCATCGCCTCCCTTCTTCTGCTCGCTGCGCAGGTCTGCGGCGCTGCGGGGCGAGTGCACGTCATCAAGGTTGAGGGTGACGTCAACCCCGTACTCGCGCGCTTTATCATCAGGCACATCGAAAAAGCCGAGAAGGAACAGGCCGAGTGTCTGGTGATCAAGATGGACACGCCTGGCGGGTTGGTGCTTTCCACGCAGGACATCGTAAAGCGTATCCTGGCCGCAGAAGTCCCCGTGGTGGTCTACGTGTGGCCCAGCGGCGGCGGAGCCGTATCCGCTGGCGTTTTCATAACTATGGCAGCGCATTTCGCCATCATGGCACCCGGGACCAACATTGGCGCGGCACACCCGGTAGGTATTGGGGCCCAGGACACCTCCAAGACGATGGCCGAAAAGACCACCAACTGGGCAGCAGCATGGATGCGCTCCATTGCGGAAAAGCGAGGCCGCAACGCTGATTGGGCCGAAAAGGCGGTGCGCGAGAGCGCCTCAATTACCGAAGAGGAAGCGCTGAAGAAAAAGGTGGTCGACTATGTATGCGCCTCTCTCGACGAGGTGCTGGAAACCCTTGATGGCAAAGAGACAGAGGTGGCTTCGGGCCGCAAGACCTTGCACACCAAAGGGGCCTCCCTCCACGAATACCACATGGACTGGCGCTCGCTCATATTGTACAGGATCTCCAATCCCACCATCGCCTATATCCTTCTTGTGCTCGGCATCTATGGGATCTTTTTCGAGCTGTCCAACCCCGGGTCGGTATTGCCGGGCGTCGTGGGAGGCATATTCTTGATCCTTGCGTTTTTCGCGCTGCAGCAGTTACCCATTCGTGCCGCAGGGTTGTTGCTTATTCTCTTCGCCCTTGTGCTCTTTATTTTGGAGGTGAAGGTCACGAGCTACGGGGTTCTTACCATTGGAGGGATCATAGCCATGCTCATCGGCTCGTTGATGCTGTTCCAGGAGGCGTCAATGCCCAGCATGCGCCTTGACTGGCGAGTCGCCCTTGCAGCAGCGATTACCACTGGGGTTTTCTTCTTCTTCGCCATGGGTATGGCACTGAAGGCCAAGATGACCAAACCAACCACAGGCAAGGAGGGTTTGATCGGAGAAAAAGGGGTAGTGATCACCGACCTGGCCCCAGAGGGGCAGGTAAGACTCCACGGGGAGATCTGGACCGCCTACAGCGACGAACCCATCCCCGCTGGACAAAAGATTCGTGTCGTAGCAGTGGAAGGCATGAGCCTGAAAGTTGAGAAGCTTGCCGCGGGTCGATGACCGCGCGCAGTGACAGCACACAAGCCATAGGAGGCAGACTATGTCACCTCTCATCATCGTCGTAGTCATAGGTTTTTTTCTTGTGTTGAGCGCCATCAAGATTCTGCGGGAGTATGAGCGAGGCGTGATCTTTCGCCTTGGCAGACTGGTTGGGGTGCGCGGTCCGGGCATTTTCCTCATCATCCCATTCGTGGACAGAATGGTGAAGGTCAGCCTGCGCACGGTCACCATGGACGTGCCACCCCAAGACGTCATCACGCGCGACAACGTCTCGGTGAAAGTGAACGCCGTCCTCTATTTCCGCGTGATGGACCCCGCCAAGGCAGTGGTGGAAGTTGAGGACTATCTGTTTGCGACCTCGCAGCTGGCGCAGACCACGCTCCGCAGCGTACTCGGTCAGGCGGAGTTGGACGAGCTCTTATCGGCGCGCGACAAGATCAATCGGGAGCTCCAGCAGATCATCGACCACCAGACCGACCCCTGGGGCATCAAAGTCTCGATGGTGGAGGTCAAACATGTGGACCTGCCCACGGAGATGCAGCGCGCCATGGCCCGTCAGGCAGAGGCAGAGCGTGAGCGGCGTGCCAAGGTGATCAATGCCGAAGGCGAATTCCAAGCCTCTAGAAAACTGGCCGACGCGGCCAAGGTCATCGCCTCCGAACCAATGGCCATGCAACTCCGCTTCCTCCAGACTCTAACCACGATTGCCTCGGAGAACAACTCCACCACCGTTTTCCCGCTCCCGATCGAATTGGTGAAACCGTTCATTGAGTTGGAGAAAAAACGAAGACGGTAGCCGAGGAGCACGCCAGGCACAGGACAAAGTGGGAGAAGGCGAGGACCAGAGGCCTCGCCTTCTCCTCTCCACCTCAGGATCCGCCTGGCTACGCTTTGCATGCATGAAACCAACGGAACCGCACCCGTCGATGCTCACTGACCGCGACGTTGTCCGATACCGGCGTGAGTTCGCGATCGTCCCTGAGTACGCCTACCTTAACCATGCTTCTAACGCCCCCGAGTCGCGGAGGGTCAAAGAGAAAATCCTCGAGCACCTCCGGGACTGCGAGTACGGCGACCTGAGAGAGGAGCAGTGGCACGCCTTTGCCGAGCAAACCAGGAAACTCTTGGCCGACCTCATCCAGGCGGAGCCGGAGGAGATCACTTTTGTGCAAAGCGTGACCGCGGCCGCTGCCTTAGTGGCGCAGGCACTCCGCCTGCAACCCGGCGACAACATCGTCACGCCGGTCAATCAATTCCCAGCCAATATTCATCCCTGGCTTAATCTGCAGAACATAGGGGTGGAAACGCGCCTGGTCAAGATGCCAAGGGACGGCAGCATTGAACCGCTGGCCGAGGCAATAGACAAGCGCACGCGTCTGCTGAGCCTCTGCTTCGTGGAGTATGACGATGGGTGGCGCCATGACCTGGCAGCAGTGGGTGAACTGTGTCGCCGGCGCAATGTGCTCTTCTTCGTGGACGGCACCCAAGGCGTGGGGGCGCTGCGCATGAACGTACGGGCAGTGGCGGCCGACTTTGTCGCCGTCAACGGGGTCAAATGGCTCATGGGACCGTGGGGGCAGGGAATGCTCTACATACGGAAGGAGCTACTCCCTTCCCTCTTCACCCCAACCCTTGGATGGCTGAGTGTGGAGAATCCAACCGCATTTTCCGATCTTCGGCAGCCGTACAAGCAATCTGTGCACCGCTTCGAAGGCGGCTGTCAAAACTTGTTGGGCATCGCTGGACTCGGCGCCAGTGTGAGCATGCTTGCCGAAGTGGGTGTCCCGCAAATCGAGGAAAGGGTTCTGTGGCTCACCGAACGCGCGGCATCTCTGGTCCAAGAGAAAGGGTACGAGCTGGTGACCCGCATGACGGACGGCCACCGGTCTGGCATCCTCAGTTTTCGGCATCGGCGCGTTCCTGCGCGTATGGTTTATGAGCAGCTGCTGGAGAAAAAGGTGGTGACCTCCGAGAGGAATGGGCTAATCAGGATTTCGCCCCACTTCTACAACAACGCGGAGGACATTGACCGGCTGGTGGAAGCACTTCCATGATCTCACCGTGTGCGCGGAATTGGGTCTATGAACGCCGAGGAGTTGTTTTGATGGGAAGGTATCTCTGCCTGGTCTTGGCCCTGTTTGTCACAGGTTGCGCATCGCGACAGCCCCAGCACGGAGGAACCGGAACTTCGCTGAACGAACTTGTCCTCTCAGTCAAGCTTGCGCCGGAAGATGTCGATGCGCGAGTCAGACTCGGCGTGGCCTACGCCCGCCTCGGCCAACTCCGCCAGGCGGTGGCGCAGTTTGACAGCGCCCTAAAGCGAGCGCCTGAATATCCCCCTGCTCTTTACGAAAAGGGCCAAACCCTGAGGACCCTAGGATTACATAGTGAAGGAAAAAACCTCATCCTTCGGGCGGTCCGCTCTCCGGCCGGTAGTGAGCTCTTGGCGCGCCTGGCTCGCGAGTTGGGTCGGCCGTTCCACATCGAGCAGCTCACCACCGGACGATATCACCACGCCTTTGCCAGCTGGTTCCCCGACGGTCAGCGGTTGGCCTTGCAATCCAACCGGGGTGGTAACTGGGACCTGTATGTGCTGAATATTCGCACAGGTGCTTTGACCCGCCTGACCGACCACCCTGGCAGAGATGAGGCCCCGTTTGTTTCCCACGACGGCAGTGTACTGGTCTTCACCTCCACGCGAGACAGCGAGCCCTTTGCGGACCCCAGACTGCAGCAGCGCGAGATATACCTCTACGCGTTGGACAAGAGCCAGGTCAAGCGTTTGACCACCACGCATACGGACGACTTTCACCCCGTGCTGGATCCCCAAGGCCATACCCTGTTTTTCGTCAGTGCGCAAAGCGAAAAGCGGCGTACTTTGATGGCACTGGATCTGACGCGTCGTACCACTCGGCCAGTGACTGGCCCGGATGTCGATTCCTTCGGGCCAGCAGTGTCGCCTGACGGTGCCTTTTTGCTTTTCGTCCAAGAGGAAAATGGCCGGTCCCTTCTTTGCGAGTTGGAATTACGCACTGGTCGCATAAGCATCCTCACTGACGCTCTGGGTGCGAAAGCATCCCCTTGCTACTCACCCGATGGCAAACAAATCGTCTTTGCCGCGAAGGACAACGGTCGCTACGATCTCTTTCTCATGGCACGGGACGGCACAGCTTTGCTTCGCCTGACCGACGATGAGGCCATCGATGGACATCCGCGCTTTTCGCCGGAGGGGGACCGCATCGTGTTCCACTCTGATCGCACACGTGTATTCCAGCTTTACCTGATTGATTTGACCCGCCCGCCTGCGATAGAGGAGCTGGAGGAACTGTTTTAGGCCAATAGCGACGCAACCAGCGACCCCGGGAAAAAATGACTTGATTTTCTGCAATATTTTCCCTATTTTGGCTTGGGCGCCTTCTGTAAAGGCGCACCCTGCGTCGCGAGCTTTTGGCTGCGGCTCACGGAGCATTCTTGGCGCGTGGACTCCTAAACCGGCCTGCAGGGTCCGCAGCCGCATTCTACGGGGGCCAAAACCTACTCCTGCACCTAGTCGGTAGCACCGGAGACTTGGTGGACAGTCAGCGTCCGAGCTCCAGACGCGGCCCATGGTTTCTTGCATTCGAGATTCAGGACCTCCGCAGTAGCGCAAGGTCACGTGCGGAAGACACGCACAGAGGGCGCACACCTTTCTAAGGCCTCGGCCTGCTTCACACCGTGGCAGCCTCCCCGAGGCAAATCGAGCGCAGGCGCAGCGGCTCAAGCACGGGCTGGTACATCTCGAATACCACACAAGGGAAAGGTAACACACACCTTGGCCCCTTGTTTCTGATCACGTGACGCACAGTGTGTGCGAGATGAGTCCTTGACTCGTGTGCTCAACTCCGTGAGATTGCGGTCCAAGGGCGAGGACCAGGGCGCGTGCAGCCGGACCGAACGCAGTGGCAGCAAACGGACGGGTGCTGCAAGAGCCGGTCAGGTCGCTCAAGGCCAATCAGTGGGTCCACCAACGAGGAGGAGGTGAGCGGACCGGCACACATTGAGAACGGGCAGTTAGGAGCGCACAGCAGGGTTCCCATGGGACCCGTGCAAGACCGTCTCCGCCTTCTGGGCGGCGGAGGAGACAAATCGGTTTCGTTCAAGGCGCGAGCAACTCGCTCGTACGAGAGTGCGCGCCATCGGCGTACAAATCGAAATAGAGACGGGAAAGACAATATCCGGAAACCTTAAAAGGTTGCCAGCGTTAGAAGTATCTGCTCCGTGTGGTATTGTTTCTCTGTCGTGCCCGCGCTCCGCGGCGTTCTCCACAGGTGCGGTTCTCCCTTGGCTGGGGACCAGTGCATGAGTGAAGGGAAAAAGCAAAAGAGCAGATTCGTTTGCCAGTCCTGCGGTTTCGTCTCGCCGAAATGGCTCGGGCGGTGCACGGAGTGCGGTGCGTGGAATAGCTTCGTGGAAGAGAGGGTTGTGCCTCAGCCCGCGCGGGCGCAGCGGCTCCCTGGGCCGGCTTTGAGTAGGCCAGTACGGCTCATCGATGTTGCCGGCACGGAAGAACCCCGCATCCGGACGCCATTTGGGGAGTTCAACCGAGTTTTGGGTGGGGGAATTGTCCCCGGCTCTGTGATTCTGGTTGGTGGTGAGCCGGGAATTGGCAAGTCCACGCTCATGCTGCAGCAGGCCATGGCCCTTGCCCAACCGGATCGCGCAGTGCTCTACGTTTCGGGCGAGGAATCGGCGCGCCAAACCAAGATGCGGGCCGAAAGGCTTGGCCCATGTGGGGAGCACCTCTTTGTGCTGGCAGAGACAAACATCGACGCAGTGCTGGAAGCCATTGACGAGCTGCGCCCAGGGCTGGTTGTGGTCGACTCGATTCAGACGATGTACAAACCGCTCTTCGAGAGCGCGCCCGGCAGCATCAGCCAGGTGCGGGAATGTGCGTTAGAGCTGATCTCTCTGGCCAAGCGCAGTGCAGTTCCCGTCTTCCTGATTGGGCATGTGACCAAGGAAGGCTATCTCGCGGGCCCCAAGACACTGGAGCACATGGTCGATACGTTGCTCCTGTTCGAAGGCGACCGCGACCACATGTACCGCGTCCTGCGTGCAGTGAAAAACCGCTTCGGTTCCACGCGCGAGATCGGCGTCTTCGAGATGACGGACAGCGGCCTCGCGGAAGTAACAAACCCTTCTGCCTATTTTCTCTCCGAGCGGCGGGGAGACACAAGCGGCAGCGTGGTAAGCTGCGTCTTGGAAGGTACGAGGCCGATCTTGGTAGAGATTCAGGCGCTGGTGGCACCGACTAGTTACGGTGTGCCTCAGCGTACCACCTCGGGCGTCGACCATCGCCGCGTGGCGCTGCTTCTGGCAGTGCTGGAAAAACGCCTTGGGCTTAGGCTGGGCACTTTCGACGTCTTCGTCAACGTGGCTGGGGGAGCCCGCCTGGATGAGCCAGCCGCAGACTTGGGCATTGCCGTGGCGATCGCTTCCAGTATGCAGAACAAGGTTGTCGACCCGGTGGCAGTTGCAGTCGGCGAAGTAGGGCTGGGCGGCGAAGTGCGTGCCGTGGCCCATCTGGACAAGCGCCTGGGAGAAATCCAGCGAATGGGCTTTGCGCGCGCCCTGGTGCCATCCTCCAGCATGCGCACCACACGACGCCCAGGCGGACTCGACGTAGTTGGGGTAGAGCGCGTTGACGCTGCGCTCAAGCAGTTACTTACATAGGGAAAGGCGTGCGTTTTTCCGTTCAGAAGAAAGATATCCACAGTGCGGCGCGCGTGGGAACTCTGGAGTTACCACACGGCGTCGTGGAAACCCCCGCGTTCATGCCCGTGGGCACCCAAGGGACGGTAAAAACTCTGTCACCCGACGATCTGGTGGCGTGCGGGGCCCAAATCATCCTGAGCAACACCTACCACCTCTACTTGCGCCCAGGGGTAGAGCTGGTGCGAAGAGCCGGGGGTATTCAACGCTTCGCCTCTTGGAACCGACCAGTGCTCACCGACAGCGGCGGTTATCAAGTCTTTAGTTTGGCTGAATTGCGCACCATAAACGAGCAAGGGGTACGTTTTCAGTCCCATCTGGATGGCTCCTACCACTTCTTCACGCCGGAGCTGGTAGTAGACTTGCAGCGGGCTCTCGGTTCGGACATCGCTATGGTCCTGGACGAATGCACCCCCTACCCCTGTGAGTGGAGCTATGCGAAGGACTCCATGGAAATGACCGTGCGGTGGGCAGAGAGGAGCTTAAAGCGCTGGAAGGAGACCGAGCCCGTCCTGGGGTTCGAACAAAGTCTCTTTGCCATCGTGCAAGGGAGCACGTACCCCGATCTGCGCGAAGAATGCTGTGACCGCCTCGCGGAGCTTGATTTTCCGGGATACGCCATTGGGGGACTCTCGGTGGGCGAACCCAAGAGCGCTCTCTACGAGACTGCGGCACTCTGTGCGGAAAGGCTTCCTGAGGACCGTCCCCGGTACCTCATGGGCGTCGGTAAGCCGGAAGACCTTATCCACTGCGTGGCTCTTGGCGTTGATCTGTTTGACTGCGTTATGCCCACCCGCAATGGGCGCAACGGCACCGTGTTCACCAGGACGGGACCGTTGGTGGTCAAGAACGCGACCTGCAGCGAGGACTTTCGCCCAATCGATGAGACATGCGACTGCTATGCCTGTCGTACGTTCAGTCGCGCCTACATCCGACACCTGTTTCAGGCGGAAGAGATCCTCGCCCTGCGCCTGGCCACCATTCACAATCTGAGGTTCTACCTGCGCCTGATGGCCGAAATGCGCCAGGCAATCGCGCAGGGGCATTTTCTTGCATGGCGCGAAGAGTTCCTGGGGCACTATTTGAGTGAAAGCGAAGAAGAACTAACCAATGCAAGGAGGCCAATGTGACCGCATTCTTGCCCGCGCTTTTGTTGAGCGCCTCCGGCTCTGCCGGGGCAAGGCCCGCCATGGGCATGTTCCTCTGGATCTTTCTGCTCATCGTCATTATGTACTTTTTTTTCATCCGTCCGCAGGCGAAGCGGCAAAAACAAGTGCGCGAGATGCTAGCCAGCATCCAGAAGGGCGATCGCGTGCTGACTGCAGGCGGCATTTACGGCGTGGTGGTGGGCGAAAAAGAACAGGAGAATATCGTTATCCTGAAAATTGCCGAAAACGTGAAGGTGGAGGTTGCCAAGGATAGAATTGTCTACAAAGCCTAACCTGATCCGAGTCGGCGCCGTGCCGCTTGCGCGGCGCCCTGCGCAAACCTCTCATACGTCGCGTGGAGGGCTATGAATGCGCTGAGAATTGTGTTCTTTGGCACCCCAGAGTTTGCGGTGCCCTCGCTTGAAGCATTGGTGCAAAGTCAGCACCAGGTGGTGGCGGTGGTGACCACCCCGGACCGCGAGCGGGGACGAGGGCTGACCCTACAACCCTCCCAGGTCAAGCTGTGCGCCAGTCGCCATCAGCTCCCTGTGCTTCAGCCTGAAGACCTCGTCGACCCGGCCTTCTTGGCTGCGCTGCGCCGGTGCGCTGCCGACCTGTTTGTGGTGGTGGCCTTCCGCATCCTGCCGCCGGAGGTTTTCACCATGCCACCCAAAGGCACGGTGAACCTCCATGCATCGCTTCTTCCCAAATACCGAGGCGCCGCGCCCATCAATTGGGCTATCATCAACGGTGAACGCGAGACCGGGGTGACTACTTTTCTCATTGAGGAAAAGGTGGACACTGGTGCCATCCTCCTGCAGCGTGCACTCCCCATAGGTCCGGAAGAAACCGCAGGGGAGCTGCACGACCGTTTGGCATTGGCGGGTGCAGAGTTGCTGGTCGAGACGGTTGAACGGATTGCGGAAGGGTCGGTCAAGCCGGTGCCACAGCAGGGCGAGGCGACTCGAGCACCCAAGATCGTGCGCGAGATGTGCGAAATCGATTGGCGCAGACCGGCCTCACAAATTCATAACCTGGTGCGAGGACTGTGCCCTTTTCCTGGGGCGTTTACTTATCAGGAGGGCAAGATACTCAAGGTCTACCGCACACAGGTGGTCAAGCCCTACGGACACGGCAAGCGTCCGGGACAGGTGGCGCGGGTCGATCGCAAGAGCGGCCTCATCCATGTCGCCACTGGTGAAGGGGTATTGGCGCTCTTGGAGATCCAGCCGGAGGGTAAGCGGCGCATGAGCGCCGAGGAGTTCCTGCAGGGGCACTCATTGCACCCTGGGATCATTTTTGGTGAGAGGAAATAGGCAACAAATGAAGGCACGTAATGCTCGACCAGTGCCGTCTGCGGCGGCCAGACCCGCTCCGGCGCGCCGACAGATGAACACCTCCCGCGAAGTTGCAGTGCACGTATTGCGGCAGTGGCATGAGGGGCACGGACGACTGGACCTGCTGCTGGACGAGACGCTAACGCGTTACCCTCTTGCACCCCGCGACCGTGCGCTAGCCACAGAGCTGGTCAACGGCAGCTGCCGCTGGATGGGCACCATCCATTGGCTTCTGGACCACCTCTTCCGCCGAGGGCTCAAGAGTTGTCCGACCACGATCCTCCCCATTTTGGAGACGGGCCTGTACCAGTTGTTGGCGCTGGACAGGATTCCGGACTATGCTGCCGTGGATCAGGCAGTGGAGCTGGCCCAGGCGACAGCAGGCAAGAACTGGGCGAGTGTGGTCAACGGCGTGTTGCGCTCTTTCATCCGCCAACGGGAGAGCATCCCGTGGCCGTCCATGGAAAACGATCCGGTGAAGGCCATCACTGCACGCTACTCACATCCTGCCTGGATGGTACGCCGATGGGTGAGCCGTTATGGAGTCGAGGAGACGGTGCGCATGTGCCAGGCGAACAACGCCGTGCCGCGATTCACCCTGCGCACGAACCGGCTACGAGCCGAGCCGGAAGAAATCCGCGCCTACCTCGAAACTATTGCCTCGCCCATTCCTTCGCCTTACGACGAAAACTTTCTTGTTCTTGGCAACCACCAGGTTGACGTGCGGCGCATGGACCTTGTCCGCGACGGCAAATGCTCCGTACAAGACGTCAGCGCCGGGCTCCCTGCGCGCCTCCTTGGCGCCACTGCGGATTCTATGGTAGTAGACCTCTGTGCGGCACCGGGTGGAAAGGCGGCCTATGTGGCGGAGCTCACGGGCGATCGGGCGCGCATCATCGCCTCCGACATTAGCAAGCTGCGCACTCGCCTCACCGCCGAGAATCGCGCTCGTCTGGGACTAACCCGTTTGTTCCCGGTGGTCGCCGATGGGAGGCGGCCTGCCGTGCGCGAGGCAACCCACGTCCTGCTGGACGCTCCCTGCACCGGTTTTGGGGTGCTCTCCAAACGTGCAGACTTGCGGTGGCAGCGGCGCGAAAAGGACATACCAGTGCTGGTGGCACTCCAGAAGCAGCTGCTCCATAGCGCCGCAAGCCTGGTGCCGGTGGGCGGCGTCGTGGTCTACAGCACCTGTACCATTGAGCCCGAGGAGAACGAGCAGGTGGTGGAACATTTTCTTCAGACCCATCCAGGCTTCGAACTTGACCACGCCTCCCAGTACATCCACCCGGACCTGGTCGATGGGGCCGGCTACGTGCGCACCTCCTACCGCCATGGGATGGACGGGAGCTTTGCCGCGCGCCTAGTCAGGCGAGCTTAGTCTTGCCGGAGGAGAACGATGGTGCCCAAGCCAGAGAGGATTTTCGCTACTCTGAAACGACTACTGTGGGGCGCAGTGGCTATCATTCTGCTGTATGTGACGTGCGATCGCGTGATCATGCCCCTGTATACCCGCCATGGTCGGGACGTGGCCGTCCCCGATGTTGTGGGTTTAACCTATGCTGCCGCCCAGTTGAAGCTGAGCCAAGCGGGTTTTCGCATCGTCAAGGCCGGCGAACAATTTGACAGCGAACATGAGCCGGGGGTGGTGCTGTTTCAGAGCCCTGAACCAGGCGCTCCGGCAAAAAGGGGCAGACGAATCTACGTGACCGTGAGTAAAGGTGAACGATTCGTTACCATGCCTAAGGTGGTTGGCGGCTCCGAACGCAGTGCCGCTCTCGAACTGTCCTCCCAGGGCCTAGTTCTTCGCAACATCCAGTATGTCTTTTCCACCGAGTACCTGCGCGACGTGGTATGTGACCAGTCGATCCCTGAAGGACAAGTAGTCAGACAAGGGACCGAGGTTGATATCGCCGTGAGCCTTGGCCCTGCGCCCGACCAGTTCGTGGTGCCTCAGCTGATAGGTAAGTCGCTGGCCGAAGCCAGCAAGATTATCGAGCGTGCAGGCCTGACCCTGGGTACGATACGGTATCAGACCTCAGAAAAGCTGCTCCCGGACACTGTCATTGACCAGGTCCCTGCCGGTGGGTCAGAGGCGGTCATGGGGCAACCCGTCGACTTGGTAGTAAGCCGCCTACCTGAGTAAAGCTACAGGACCAGGGCAAATCGCCTTGACAATGACGGACCGATTGGCTATATTTCCTCCCGGCAACCAGCAGCCAAAGCCGGAGGAAGAAGCGGCAGACGGACTGCGAATGCGCAAAGGGTTCGTGAAGTGGTTTGATGCAGCTAAAGGGTATGGCTTCATAGAAGACGAGCAAGGTCAGGAGGTGTTTGTCCACTTCACGGCCATCCAGGAGGAACGCTTTCGCACCCTTGAACCGGGCAGACCAGTTTTGTTTGCGAGTGTCAAAGGAGAGAAGGGGCCAAAAGCGATCAGGGTGATCAAAATGCCCACGGGAGAGAAAAACGTTCTGCCGGAGCGAGCGGCACGCGACAAGGATCCTTCCGAGTAGCGCTGGTCACCTTTGCCGTGAGGATGGACATGAAGCGCGTGTTTGGAAACAGAGATATTGCAAAGATTGCAAAAGTGTTGGGTGTGCAGCCCAAGAAGATGGCCAACAACTATCGCTTTCTTCTGGAAAACGAAGAAGACGGCCGCCGGCTCGCCCTGGAGATCTATCCGGATATTTCCATTGGGGAAAAGCAAGGCAACCTGGTTTCCGTGTATACCGGCAATGCCCACCTTCAGCTGCACTTTTGCACGGGGTATGTGGTGAGTGAACTCCTTGGGGAAGTGACCTTCATTGGTGAACATGAGGGGCGCTTGTCAGGTCTCATTGTGGAAAAAGAGGCTGGCTGTTCCCTGTATGCTAATGTGGACACGAGTCTTCTGTCCGGTGACCTTACGCGCCTCGGGCCCGAAGTGATGCTCTCAGGAATTGCCCTCTCGCTGACCGAACACCTCCTTCCCGAGTCCAAATAGCATGAGGCGGAGTGTGGCACCGGTGACCGAGGCGGGTGAACTCCTCCCCATCCTGCGCGACTTTGCCCTGAACAATGGTGCGGCACTGTTTGGAGCGTGCAAGCTCGGTGATCTGCAGGCCTCTTTCCACTTTGCCCCTGGGGAAGCCGAAGGCCTGGATTCGGCCCTCTCCATGGGAGTTCGCCTCTCACAGGCCATACTTGACGGGCTCCATGACGGCCCCACCCTGTTGTACAAGTGGCATTATCGCCAAGCCAACGCTCTGTTGGACAGGCTGGCCTTTCTCATCGCCGGCCTGCTCCAGGAACGAGGGTGGAGAGCAGTGCCGGTCCCTGCGTCTCAAGTAGTGGATTGGCATCTTCAGGTGGGGCACCTCTCCCATCGCCATGTCGCGGTAGCAGCCGGTTTGGGCTGGCTTGGCCGCAACAACCTCCTGGTCAGTCCCGCCTTCGGCGCTCAGGTACGCTTAGTGACCGTGCTCACTGACCTCCCCGTGCCACAGCCGGGGTTGGTGGAGTTCGGCTGCCAAGAGTGCCGCGCGTGCATTTCGGCCTGTCCGGCGCAGGCGATTGGCGAAACGGCCGCAGACTTTCAGTTTCAGCGTTGCTATGACCAGGTGCGTGCCTATGCCAAGAGCAGAAGTCTCGGCGTCTACATCTGCGGCATCTGCCAGCGGGTCTGTCCAGGCAGAACAAGCACAAAGCCCTCGAAATAAGCACCGCGCCCCAATGAAGCAGTTGGTGGAAGAGTTCATCGACTACCTGGTCGTGGAACGAGGGATGGCACGCAACTCTCTGCTCGCCTATCGACATGACCTGGAGCGGTACGTGGACTATCTGGCAAGACGTGGTGTCTTACGGCCCGATGACGTTCAGCCCACTATGGTCACGGCGTTTATCGCTTGGCTGGCAGAGTTGGGGCTGTGCGCCAGCTCGGTGGGCCGCAATCTTTCGGCCATTAGAATGTTTCATCGGTTCTTGGTGGCAGAGGAGCTGGCCGCAAGCGATCCCACAGAAACCGTGTGCCTTCCCAAGAAGGTGCACCATTTGCCAACCGTCCTCGACCAGTTTGAAGTGGAGCGTCTTTTGGAGCAACCGGACGTATCCACGCCGCTTGGCCTGAGGGACCGAGCCATTCTCGAATTCCTCTACGCCACTGGTGTGCGCGTATCGGAACTGGTGGCCATACAGCTCAGCGACATCTTCGTCGAAGAACGCCTGATACGAGTCTTTGGCAAAGGCTCGAAGGAACGAATCGTCCCCATCGGAGAAGAGGCGATACACTGGGTAGAACGCTACCTTCGTGAGGTGCGTCCCTGTTACGCCAAGGCACATCGATCCCGGGACGTTCTGTTCATTGGGGTACGGGGGCAGCCCATGACCCGCAAGGCCGTGTGGGAGGTCATCAAGAAGCACACGCTGGGAGCGGGTATTCGCAAGACGGTCTCGCCGCACTGCCTACGCCACAGCTTCGCGACTCATCTTATCGAAGGAGGTGCAGACCTCCGCGCAGTGCAAGAAATGCTGGGACACGCCGACATCGGTACGACGCAGATCTACACGCACATTGACAGGCAATATCTCCGGGAAGTGCATCGTCAGTTCCACCCTCTGGAGCAACGGCACAAACAGCGGAGGGAGCGGCATCCTGGCGGTAGCTGATGGGCCGCGCCAAGAAAGACATCGCTGTGGGCCCGCATCCGACCCTCCAGGTGGTCTTTGGCCCTTGAGCGAACGCTGGAGTTGACCGAAGGCTATGATCGAACCTCAGACAGTTCTCCAAAAAAGCAGACTGGCCGTTCTGCTAAAGACGCGCTACATGGGGCGTCAGATTCGTTTCCTGGATTCTGTGGGCTCCACAAACGATGTGGCCCGGGACCTGGCCACCCAAGGTGCCGAACAAGGGTTAACCGTGGTCGCAGCCCAGCAGACACGCGGGCGCGGACGCGGTCGGCGCACCTGGCACTCGCTTCCGGGCGCAGGGCTGTATTTCTCTGTGGTCCTCCGCCCCACCCTCCCTGCACAACGGTGCGGCCTGCTGTCACTTGCCGCTTCCTTAGCGGTTGCCGAGGCTCTGGAGAAGGCCACCAAACTCAAGGTGCAGTTGAAATGGCCGAACGACGTGCTGGTGGACGGCAAGAAACTGTGCGGCATACTGGCCGAAAGCGAACTGATGGGCGACCGGGTAAAGTTCGCGGTGATAGGCATCGGTTTGAACACAAACCGCACCCGCGCCTTGGGCCTCCCGGAGTCAGTGCTGGCTACTGCCACTTGGCTGAGTGACCACACACCCACTTTGCCGGACGAGATGAAGCTGCTGGCCGCCTTGCTACTGGCACTGGAGAAGAGGTACGAAGAGCTGGAAAAGAGTCGTGGCAATCAATTGGTCAAAGCATGGAAAAGGCGCTGCGTCCACCTGGGCCGCGAGGTGCGCATCGCAGAAGGCGAAACAACGCTCAGAGGTGTCGCGCAGGATATTGCGCCCGATGGCTCCCTGGTGCTGGAGACTCCGTGGGGAGAGGTGCGCCACATTCTGGCCGGGGATTGTCACCTTTTGCCCGGGTAGGCTTCCAAATCTCAGACCATCCTTTGTTCGAAGGAAATGTAGACGGCTGGGTCAAAAAAGGACAGGAGAACGGTATGCTTCTCACGGTGGATATCGGCAATACTCAGGTAGTGGCAGGACTCTTTCGGGGGGAGAAATTCTTGCACAGCTGGCGATTTAGCAGCATCGTAAGTCGAACGCCAGACGAATGCTGGGCCCTCCTATATCCTCTCGCCGCAGCAGAGGGGTTGGATTTGGCCGAAGTGAAAGGGAGCATCATCTCTTCTGTGGTGCCGAATTTGACCCTGACCCTGGAGACCATGATCCGGGAACGCCTCCGGCACGAGCCCATCGTGGTGAGCGCCCGCCTTGACCTGGGTATTCGCATTCACTACGAGGACCCCTCGACCGTGGGTGCTGACCGCCTCTGCAACGCCGTGGGCGGGTATGCGCGTTACGGCGGGCCTTTGATCATCGTGGACTTTGGCACCGCTACCACCTTCGACGTGGTGTCTGAGGAGGGCGACTACTTGGGCGGAGTGATTGCTCCGGGAATTGAGGCCTCCCTGCAGGCGCTCCATCGGCGTGCGGCCAAGCTCATGAAGGTAGAGCTCCGGTTCCCCGAGCGGCTAATCGGACGTAACACCGAGTCCAGCATGCAGGCCGGACTCATGTGTGGCACGGTGGAAATGGTGCAGGGCCTGGTGAGAAGAATCGGCGAAGAGATTCAGGCAGTCCCGCAGGTGATACTCACCGGGGGTTTGGCCCCTGTGATGGCGCCCATGCTGCCTGCCGATTACCGGCTTGACCCCCACCTCACCCTCCATGGCATGCGGTTGATTTACGAAAGAATCGCCGGCCTTCGTTAGAGAGGCAGTTTACTCCAGGCCTGAAAGATCGCGCTAACCGCTTAGGCAAAGCTGCCTGGAGGCCCCCCGTGAACGCAAAGGCCTCGCTGAGGGCCACCACTAGACCCTCATTGCGTTGACTTCGTCCTCGCAGAGCGGCGTCACAGCGAACAGCATCTCTTTCCCTGCTCGCTCGGCGAGCACACGCACCGTGGACTGGTGCTTGCCATCTGAATACCGTGCCGTCAACTCTGCGGCTACGGAAAGCTCCTCCGGGTTAGCGGTGGGTTCCACCAATGTCAATGGGCCCTGGTAGTCCAGGGCACGCAGCTTCCACCAATCTCCTGCCAGCTGCTCCAGGTGGACGTTGTCCCATTCGTCGCGCCCCACTACCGCTTTGACCTTCTGGGAGATGCGAAAGTGCCGACCGTACATCGCCAGGTGCAAATCCTCCTTGCTCACCGCCCCTTTGTCCCGGTGGGCAAAGAGGTCCCTAAGCCGTCGTGCCACATTCTCGTCGGTCAGCAGGCACCCTCCTGCGGGCTGGGCAAACGAGGTGATCCCCAGCTCGGCGGCCAAAGCCATCTGCGGCTTGCGTGAGCGCCCCTTGAAAGCGTAAAGGTGTTCGCGCGACACCCACCCTTCCAGCTCGGGAATCGTGGGCTTGAGCAGCTTGGCCGAAAGGGGCCGGAGCAATAGCCCACGCAGCCCACTCTCCTTTTCGATCAGGTTGAGCACCGGCAAGTGTTGGCTCATTGGACGTTGCCCCAACACCTCACCGGTGAGCACAAAGCGGGCCCCGTACTGCCCCAGCAATTCCTTGGCCTTGCGCAACATCATGATCTTGCAATCAATGCAGGGGTTGGCAAAGCGGCCATAGCCGTGGCGAGGGTTGGTTACCACCTCCACAAACGGCCCCGACAGGTCGATGACCTCCGCGCGCGCCCCCACCGACGCTGCCGCCTGCACGATTCTGTCATAAGCGGGCTCTTGGGCTTGTGGCGCCATTCGACCCTTGGCCGAAAACCCGGTTACAAAATGCAGGGCGACAACCTCAACCCCCTCCCGCACCACCACCGCCACGGCCAAGAGGCTATCTAGTCCGCCGGAAAAGAGCGCCAGAGCACGGGGTTTGTTTTCACTGGAAGTCACGATGCACCTGCAATAGCAGAAGCAAAGTTGCCAGGGGGAGAGTGCGGAACCTAATGGGCAGCAGGAATCCCGCGGAAGAACTGCACCGCCCGTTCCACCTCCTCGAAATCCACCAGGGTGTTCTTGCAGGGCCCCTCTGGTCGCCGATTTGGGATTGCGATAATCGGGATCTTGGTGACGTTATCCTGGAGTCCGCTGAGAAGGTCACGCTCGCACGCAATGCCGATGATGGCCGTGGGACGGGTAGCAGCAACCACGCGCCTAGCAGCTTCGCCGCCGCTGGCGACATAGACCTGGCACTCATACTTGCGCGCCAGGTCTTCCACCTTTTCCTTTAGTGGCCGCTGCAAGCACCGCGGCAACAGGATCAGAAGCCGCTCGCATTGAACCGTCCTCCTTGTGGCGCGAATGAGGGAATTGCTCACCCGGATAAAAGAATGGCTCATCTCGTCGCGGGAGATCCCAAAACGCCGTCCCAGTCGCAAGACCAGGGGGGTCAGAAAGGAGAGCGAAAACTCACGGCCGAAAAGGAGGAGAAGAAAGTTCTTTTCAAAAACAATGGAGACGACTGTTAGACCGAACCATGCGAGAGAAATCGCCCCTCCCACCAATACCACAATCCCAACCGCGTACGGAAGGATGGGGTGAAAAGAGCTCAGTCGGGGTGCGATGAGGTACCAGGTGAACCATGTGGCAGCACCAAGGCAAAGTAACGCGAGGAGGGCAAACCCAAGAAAGAGACGCCTTCCAACGTGGATCTCGCGTGAGGCCTCTTCCATCGACCAGTCTGGGACCAGCCATTCGTCCCCCAGGTTGCGGTCGCGAATCTCGAACTTTGCCAACGAGTCGGTCTTCCTCACTGCCATCCTCAGCGCACCCCAGGACTGTGCTCCCCAGAATTCAGACGGCGATCACCTGCTTTACTTCCGGCACCAGCCTCTTGATCTCGCGTTCAATGCCCATCTTGAGGGTCATTTGCGACATAGGGCATCCGCCGCAAGCTCCTTTGAGCCTCACCGAAACAATGCCGTCCTTCACCTCGACCAGCTCCACATCACCTCCATCTCGTTGCAGTGCTGGCCGGATCTTGTCGAGCACTTCTTTCACCTTTTCTTGCATAATTCTCTCCATGTTTGAGCTCAAAACACTAGGCTGCGGTGGTTTCCTCCACCTGCGCCCTTTCGACGGGGGCACTCACCCCACGCCGGACGAAGCTGTGCGTGGGGCATTTCTCGAAGGCCATCTCCAGGTCCTCGGCAAACGGATTCACGATTTCCGGCAGGAAACCATTCATCCGAATGGAACCCGATGGCGTAGTCTTGGGGTTAGCGCAAAGGGTGCACCCCGTGCACCCGACGGTGCACACTTCCTTCACCTGCTTGCCCCTATCCTGGGACCTACATCCGATGAAGATGCGCTGCGTGCGTGGGATAAGCTGCATGATTCCGCGCGGGCAGGCTTTGACGCACTTGCCACAGCCTGTACACTTGTCTTCGAACACCACCGGCAATCCGTTGTCGCCCATGGTCATCGCATCGAACGGGCACGCGCGCACGCACGTACCAAAGCCCAGGCAGCCGTAGATACAGGCCTTCTGCCCCCCAGCGATGAGCTGAGCCGCCTCGCAGTCCTCAAAGCCTTGGTAGATAAAGCGGTCCCTTGCCTCGGCTTTGCCTCCCTGGCAACAGACCACCGCTACCGGCGCCTCTTGAAGTTCGCCAGTTTCGCCGCCCATGATGGCGGCAATTTGGCGCGCGGAATCCGCGCCACCCGGAATGCACCCGGTGTAAGGGGCGGCCCCAGCTACCACTGCCTGGGCAAATGCCGCGCATCCCGGGTAACCGCACGCCCCGCAATTCGCGCCGGAGAGCACCGCCTGCACGGCTTCCACCCTTGGGTCCACGTGTACGGCAAACTTCTTCGCCGCATAGGCCAATCCCCCACCAAAGAGCACCCCCAAAAACCCCAACCCTGCCATCGACGCCAGGATCGCAACAACCGTAGGACTCATCTTTTCACGCGCCCTGCAGTAGAGTTTGTACCTTCATTCAGTGCAATCTTCGCCCAGAGGCGGCAGCACACATCATTGCCAACCGAGCGGCCAAAAGCTACAGACAAAATCCCAAAAAATCAAGGGGAATTTTCCCCACTCAGGAGCAGCCTGGCCGCCTCTTTCCCGCGAATCTGGAAGAGGTCTGGAGCCGTCAGTCACGGGGGCTCTTCGGTCTCAGCCGACCGTGGTCATGGGTTGTCACCCCAGGGTCCGGTCAAAGCCCCGTCTTTCGGCACCTGAGCCAAATCACTCTCACCACTGGCTGGGAAAGCGTTTGCTGGGGAACGCCGAATGACCTTCTAGAAGCACCTCGCGCGCTCACGCCTGACCCTGCCGCGGCATCCTCACCATCGCCCGGAGCACGAGGGCCTCTGCGATGGTCCGCTCAGAGACGAAATCGAAGCCGTGTGCGGCATAGTAGGCGAGGTTGGCGGCGTTGGCTGTGTCCAGGTAACACGGCAGACCGTTCGCGTCGGCCTCTGCCAACATCGGTGCCAGGAGAGCACGACCAATTCCTTGCTGCTGGCGAGCAGGATCGACACCCAGGGCGAAGAGGACCAAATGCGGATCGCGGATGGTGCGTTCATGCAGCTGGTTAGTGCAGCGCCCTAACCTGAGAAAGCGCCCGAAAGAACGCCAGCCAAGCGTCAACGGCAAAAGGGCGAGGCCGTTTGCCAAGAGTGTACTTGTCGGCAACGTGTGTCGCCCCGGTCCCAGCCACAGAGCAACACCGCTCAGCGAGGCGGTGGTGAAGGCACGGCCCGCCTCCAGGGTCGCGGCCACCAGCCGCTCGAAAAGCCAAGCCAGGGCGGATTCGCGACGCTGGGCCTGTGGCAGCACATAGACGAAGGCCGGATCCGAGCGGAAGGCCCTCGCCAACACGTGCGCAGCGGGCTTCACCTGGGCGGAACACAGAGGCTGAACGAGGTGGACTTCACTCATCTGACCGAGTAGGCCTCTCCGAGGCCAAGTGCCGGACTTGAGCGAGCCGACCGTGCAGAAAGTCGCGCAATGGGAAAAAGAGTCCAGATGCCCCTTCAGCTCCCGCGCCTGCCATACGACACCAGCTTCATTGAGCCGTCTTGTACAAGGCCAATGTCCGGTGCATACCATTTGTATTCACGCGCCAGGGGCTCAAGGGGTGTGGTCTCAAGGATCTTCAGGCAAGGAGAAAAAATACCTGCCGGCGTGGTAATGGTGTCACTCACACTCACGATCTCTGCGCGATCCATCGCCACGCCTGGGGCGATTTCTTCATAATAGCGCGCCCCAACCAAGGGGAGGCCGGGCATCATCAATCCGAATCGCGCACCCCCTTGTCCGCTCTGCCACGCACCGCCCGCATCCTCACCAAAATAGTACACACTGTTGCTGCGTTTGCTCATCGCAAAGTAGTTGCGAGAAACCTCCACAAGCTCCCCGCCCTTTGTTTCCCTCTCCTCCACGATCCTGCACCACACGCCGTCCACTCTGATCGTATCTTGCAGCACAGTGACAGTGAGCCTGTGTTCCCCGTCGGCCAATTCCAAAACCCATCCTGGTTCCAGAACAAAGTACGGGTTCCTCCCGGTGGAAGTGAGGTAGGGTCTCTCCCACTGAAAGTCAGTGGTCCACAGATGGGGATCCGCTTTGCCTGGGTGGATACACCTGAGCGCGGTCATCAGGACACCGAGCGTAGCGAGAGAAACGAGTCCACGAGCACACATCTTATCTTACCTCATGCGTGAGTACGCAAACCAGGGACGGCGCCTATAGGGTAGCCCTTCGGCAGGACCTCAGGTCAACCCCAGATTGGTTCGGCGAGCTACCACTCTGCATCAAGGCCAATGGGACGCAACCTGCACCACAGCTTTTTTTGAATGTACGAAGAGACTAGGTAACTCGCAAGTCTTTTCTGTCAACACCTCCAATGGACTTGAGAAAAGCCCTTGGCTTTGTGCAGAAATATCGCTATGTTTGTTGCCAACGGGTACAGGCAAGAAGGTTTCCTCGGGAGATTCTCATGAAGAGGTCGGCTTTTGTGGCAGGTTTCATGCTGGTTCTTTACGGGGGCCTTTCAGGACAGACGCCGCTCACCATTCCCATGCGCGATGGGACTCCCCTTGCCGGGGACCTCTACTTGCCCGGCGGTGGTGGCCCGTGGCCGGCCGTGGCTCTGCGCACCCCTTATGGCCGGCGCTCACCGGACGTGGTTTTGTTCGCTAACCTCCTTCGCAGTTCCGGCTATGCTGTTGTTGTCGAGGACACACGCGGACGCTTCGGCTCTGCAGGGACCGATTCGGTATTCCTGGACGACGGATGGGGACGTAACCAGGATGGTTACGACACCGTGGAATGGATCGCAGCCCAGCAATGGTGTGATGGCCGCGTGGGGCTCTGGGGGTTGTCAGCCCTGGGCATCTCTGCCTACCTGGCTGCTGGTGCTGCTCCCCCTCACCTTGCCTGCTGCTTCGTGGGGCTGGCATCAGCGGATCTGTATCATGAGGTAGTGTACCCAGGAGGCGTACTGCAGAAGAACTTGGTGGAAGGATGGCTCTCTGCTCGGGGCACTCCCGAAATGATAAGCCTGATGCGGGAACACCCCACCTACGACCAATTCTGGCAGCAGGCCAACCTCTTCGAGCGCCCGAGTGTGGTCAACGTGCCCATTTTTCACCTGGCAGGCTGGTACGATGTGTTTTGCCGGGGACCAATCAACGCCTTCGCCGTACTCCAAGCAGACGGTGGGAGCCAGGCGAAGGGCCGCCAGGTGTTGTTGGTAGCGCCCACCACCCACGATTTCCGTTCAGGAGAGCTAAGCTATCCGGCAAACAGTGCTGTCGACCTGGTGGGGGAAACGCGTCGATGGTTCGACGTCTGGCTCAAGGGAAATCCTTACCCCGATGACTTGCCCCCAGTGCGCATTTATCTCATGGGCGACACCGATTCGCCCCATGGGCCGGGGAACCAATGGGTGAGGTGCGAGGCCTGGCCGCCCCAGCCGTCATGGCACACTTTTTTCCTTGCGGCATCCGGAGAACTAGCTGCTTCTCCGCCCGCAGATGCGAGCGCGGCAGTTGCCTACGCGTTCGACCCCACCAGGCCGGTCCCCACGAGAGGTGGACAGAACCTGCCGCCCTTTCTGGAGGCGGGGCCTTATGACCAGAGGCCCAATCAGGAGAGCGATCTTCTCCGCTTCACCACTGCGCCGCTTGAAGAACCGTTAGAGGTAGTGGGCACGCCCACGGTCACTCTGTATGCCTCCTCGGACGGGCCCGACACGGACTGGATCGTGAAGCTTGTGGATGTCTACCCCGACGGCCGGGAAATGCTCGTCTGTGATGGCGTCCTGCGCGCCCGCTATCGCGAAGGGTTCGCCTTCGGCCAGCCCCTGGAACCAGGCGTGGTGTACGAGTTTTGCATTGAGCTCCTCCCCACCGCGATTGTGTTTGCGCCGGGCCATCGGGTCCAGCTCCAAGTGACCAGCAGCAGTTATCCCCGGTTCGAACCGAACCCCAACACCGGTGCACTCCCAGGCACTGACCCAGCCTCTCGCGTGGCTTTTAACACCATCATGTGCAACGAGTTCTATCCGTCACACCTCCTCTTGCCGGTGACCAACTTGATCGGCCCCAGTGTAGTCGAAGAGACAACTGGGCGCCCCCCGGAACAGCCCAGGCTGGTCAGACTCTACCCCAACCCTGCCCGCGAGAGGACGACACTCCTTCTTGATCTCCACGCCCCCGCGGACTTGGAGATTGTCATATTTGACGTGAGGGGTCGCGCCGTGGCGGGCCCTACGAGGCAGCACATTGGTCCGGAGAAAACCGCGATGCCTTTAAGCACACAAGGGTTACCTGCAGGGCTGTATCTGGTGCGCCTCAGGGCGGCAGGATTAGTGGCTACAGGCAAGCTTGTCATCACGCACTGAGCCGCTCGATCGAGGAATGCTCTCATGGGTGGCCACGTAGACGGCAGCACCGTGGGCGTCGTTTCTCGCCCGCGAGCCACCCTCGCACTTGGTGCGGCTATCCTCTGCTGGGCATCTATCCCGCTCTTTCTGAAATACTTCTCTTCCCTGCTGGATGCCTGGACCTTGAACGCCTACCGGTACACCGTCGCTGCGGCGGTGTACCTCCCCTTCCTTCTATCTCGAGCTGGTCGCGGACGGGTGCCGAAGGGGCTCTGGAAGTGTGCGCTGGTGCCAACCTTTTTCAACATCGTGAGCCAGAATTTGTGGACGTGGGCGCCCTATTTCATTAACCCAGGGCTCATGAGCTTCTTGGCGCGGGGCTCCATAGTCTGGTCTGTAATCGGCTCGTTTGTGATCTTTCCGGATGAGCGTCCGGCCATTAAGAGCCCCCGTTTTGCTATAGGGCTCACTGTGGCGGCGGCCGGCTACGGAGCGCTAATGGTGCAACAAGGGGGCCTTTCGCATGGCCCCAGCATGGTAGGCGTGGTCATCATGGTGAGCTGTGGACTCTTCACCGCGGGATACGGACTCACGGTGCGGAGATTCTTGAGAGCGGCGGATCCAAGACTCGCCTTTGCCATCATCGCACTTTATACGGCCGCAAGCGCCAACGTGCTTATGGCACTTTTGGGGCACCCCCAGCGTCTTGCGGCCCTTGACCTAAGCACCGCCCTGCTCATGGCCCTTTCCGCTCTGTTGGGCCTTGCCATCGCCCAGGTCGCGTACTACATGGCCGTGGCGCGCCTCGGCGTGGCGATATGCTCCTCCTCTATGCTCATGACCTCGTTTCTTACCATTCTCGCTTCTGGCCAACTCTTTGGTGAACGCTTTTCACTTGGGCAGTGGGTGGCAGGGAGCCTGCTCATCGCGGGGGGGATCCTCGTGATTCGCTCTGCACGACACGTGGAAGCCTGGCGCAGCAGGGCAGCATGAAACAGAAGGGGCCGCACACCACGCACGCGTGCGGCCCCTTGGCTGTGCCGGGGGCGGGAATCGAACCCGCATGGACAAAAGTCCGCAGGATTTTGAGTCCTGTGCGTCTACCAGTTTCACCACCCCGGCGCGCGGGAAAATTTAGCAAACACCCGGCATAATATCAAGGGAAATGTTGGATCGGCGCTAGAACCGCGCGCAACGAGGAAAGAAGTACATCGTGGCCAACTCTTAGACCCGTCGGAAACACAGTTGCTCCTGGGCTTGTTCATGGTCTCCCGTGCCGTTTGACTGGCGGTGAGCGCTTTGCTGCGGACAGCAGCTGAACCCAGGATGCCCGAAGCCTCGGCACAGAAACGACCCAGGCGCTGGGGGACGCAGAACCCAAGCTCCTCAGAATGTGCTAGCGCCTGCGTAACGGCAGCCGTGGTAATGGGTGCCCGCGTCGCGCCCCACCAATGTCCTCGGAGGCCCGTCTGCTCCTCGACAACCTCTGCCCCATTGCATCCGGCCTCACCGTCCAAAGGGCGGAAGCGATGCCGTGCTTGCGCCCCCTCCTTGGCGCCGTCCACACATCTCAAGCGAGCGCCTAGCCAAGCATTCGGATAAGGCCCGTTACTTGTAGAAGAATTCTATCTGAATCCGCCGGTTGATTTGGCGTCCTACTGGAGTACCGTTATCCCCCTCCAAAAGGAGTTTACCACTTTCCCGGCTGAAGACGAACGGCTGACAAGAGGCCCGAGGCAGCTCTTGCAGCGCCCTCAGCTTTGCAAAAGCAGCGGGATCGATGGCTTGATACTCCTGGGCAAACCTTTCCTCGTCAAGGACCAGGGTAAAGGGCTCGTCCGCCCCTTTGCCCATCGTTCCTTCCCTGTCGAGCCGAGCCATAACAAGACGGCAAAGCGCCGGCTCGTGCCCTTCTATCTCGGCAACAGCTTTAATAAAGTCTTCCTGCAAATTCGCGGCCCGCAGACGCGAGAAGGCGTTGTTCACCGAGCGCGGGGTGATGCCGCAGGCGTGGCCCACGAAGCGGAAGTACATGGTGGGCGCGTACCTGAGGCGCATCCCCAATTCATGCAACAGGTTCTTCCACGGAACAATCGGGAAAGGCTGCGGGTCGTTGAATTCCGCCAGACCAACCACAATCGGAAGGTGAGAACCTTTTGGCGCCAGGTAAACCCTTTTGCCCCTCGTCCGGAAGTGACGATCCAGCGTATCGGTGAGGGCAAGCGTGTAAGTCACCTCCCTGTGTACCCACACAGTATCGCTCTCGGTTAAGGGCCAACGCAGGGAATCACCTGGAGGCAACGCGTACCCAGCGGGGATGCTGTCGTTCAAGGCGTCGCTGCTCAATCGTAGAACCCCACACCTCGCTGGAACCACCCCTTTCACGGTATTGGCGAAGACGACTGGCAATGGGACTGGAGGTTCATGGAGGCAGCGGAACGACACGGGAGCGATAACCTCTAGCTCGGCGATATCTGAACCCTGCCGGAAAGCCCTGATACGCACATTACGCCGCTCCTGGTGCACGCCTGCATTCTGCGTGATCTTTTTGTCCGGCGAGACTGCCCAATGGACACTGTCAATAGGTACCTGCTCCCCCCTCACACCGAGGTCCAGCAGGATTTGGCGTACGGCCATGGCTCTTTTTCGGGCCAAATCCAGCGGCTCTCCATTGACCGCATCGCAAAATCCCTCAATGCGGAGCACCACCTCAGGGCGGCGAATGACGCGCTTGGCCAGGGTATCCAGAGGAGCATAAAACCAGTCCGAAGGACGATAGTACTCGCTTGGCACCACCGCACTCTGGAAGTCAAAGAAAACCTTGGTCACGAGAGGCACCTGCTGGGAAACGAGCGGAAAAAAGAAGGCAGGCACCGTATCAGGGATTGCCACCCTGCCCTTTGGAATGGTGTAGAAAGACGCCGTCGATCTATTGTTCAGTGTATCATGTTCGGCTAAGGGCCTGCCATTGCCATCGAACAGATGCGCCTCCGCTTGGAAATGATGCAAACCAGGTCTGGCGGTGAGCCAGGTAAAGGCCACTGACTGGTCTGTGTGCGGAGCCAAACGATGAAGTGCGCCCTTCCACACCGTGTCAGGTGTGGACAATGAGCCCCCTTGGGCAGCGGTTACGGTAAGCGTCACTTTCTCCGCGGTCCAGAAACCGTTGTTGCGCAGGTTGACGGTCACCACCCCCTGCGTATCGCTCTCAGTGATCCAGGGATCGGGCTCAAAGGAGATGTTGACGACCTCGATGTCGGGCGCTACTACGTGGAAGGGCCACATGCGCTGCGCTGCAACACGCCAGTGTTGATCCCGGTCATAGGCGAATACCGTCCAGAGGTAGTCTCCAGGGGGCAAGAAGCCCGCACGGTAGGTGGGGCTATCCTCCGCAAAGAGGGAATCGGACATTATCAGGAAAGACTGTCCAAACGCCTCCACTGCATTTTTCAGCTCGATATCCTTCTTGGCCAACACGGCGAGCAGACGCGCGAGCTCTGACCGCTCCGCCGCTATGCCTGTGACTCGCTCCACCACAAGAAGGTAGCGCACTTGATCGAAAAGGTCTGGATCCCGTGCTGCCTGCCAGCGGAGCACAGCTTCCATGCTGCGAAGAGTATCGTGGGGCAGAGGCTGGAGCAGCTCAAAGCGCTCCGGGCCAATGGTGTAGTGGTGGACTCCCGCACGGCTGGCTACGTCGAACAGCTCGTTCGCTTCGAGGCCACCCACATCAAGGCGCAAGGCTCGATTCCTGCCGCTAAGAACGTTCCCCGCAAGCGGGACGCGATCATCGAGGCGCAGGCTCATGCCGGCGGACAACTTGCTCAGCAGGCGGTCATTGAACTCGTATCCGGTGCGCACTGCCAGACGATACCCCCAGGCCAATTCCGCGCCGAGACAGAGGCGCCCAACTTCATCCCGGACCCAGTGATAGTCTCCCGTCACCTGTACCTGGAGCCCTTCGTGCGCGCCCAAATGCAGGCCGAGCCCCGCTCGTAGCGTTCGTGGCAGCGGTGTCTTTTCCCCTTGAAATGTGAGTGGTGCACCAAGATGATCTGCGGCTATCCCTGCGGACAACAGTCCATATTCAAAAGGGCCTTTGAGGCCGATGCGCGGTGAGCACCACATCATGCCTACATCAAACATTTCGGCGCCGGCGGCATGAGTCATGAGATCGCTGCGCAAGTACTTGAAATTGGCGCCAATGGCCACGTGGGGAGAAAGCAGAGCCAATGGGCTCGCTACGCTCAGCACCGCCAAGACGTCGCTTGCCGAAACTGAAGCCTGCCGCCCCTTAGTGCTATCGAATGGACGCACTCCCTGGTAGCAAAGACCAAAGGCTGCGCCGAAGCGCCTGCTCCAGGGCATCCGGAACTGACGGCCTATGTTTGCCGACAGGCTGTAAATGTCGGCCACCCACCGCGTATAGGCGGCAGACCACTGCCATTCCCGGGAAAACCCCGTGGCAGCAGGATTCGCATAAAAGGCCTGCACCTCGTCAATGGCTGCAGTAAGGGCGCCAGCCATCCCTTGGTAACGGACACTCGGTTGCACCTTCAGGTAGGCAGCCCCAGCCCGCACCTGAGCGCGGACCAGCGCCGCGTCGGAGACCAGCAACACCAAAAGTGCCCCGGCGTGCGCACCCCATCGCAAGCACCTGTTGGGTGCGCGGGTTTTTATCTGAGCAGAATAACCTTCTTCCAACAGATGAGTCCTCCGGTTCGCAGGGCAATCACATAGACGCCACTTCCCACCTTCTCGCCGCTTTGCGTGGTTCCTTCCCAGACATACGAATTCACGCCCGGACCGTAGGTACCTTTTACGATTCTTGTCACATGGTAACCAGTAATGTCATACAGGTCCAGGGCCACCTCAGCCGTCGCCTGCAATCCGAAGAAAATGGTGAGAGGAACACCGCGTTCCGGCTCAAATAGGTTCTTGTCAAAGTAGAAAGCGTCGCAGTCGCTCGCCACTTCGCTTATCACGACCTTGGCGCGCGACACGTCGTTTTCGGCCATGGTGTCCCCCTGAGCACTCACGGTGCACATGTTGAGCAGCTCTGCAGGGTAGTACTCTGGTGGCGTTGCAACAATGGCCTCCAGGACTACCTGCACTTGTTCGCCTGGGGCAAGCGCGGCGATCCGCCAAACCGCCACGTTGCCGGAAACCGAATCCGGCGGGGGACTAAAGGTACGCACCCTGAGCCCAACCGGAACAAACTCCCTTAGCACTACATCCCTGGCAACAGCCGGTCCAGAGTTCCGCACCAGAATCTGATACCAGAAAGTCTGCTCAACAACGACTGTATCGCGGGTGGCCACTTTCTGGACATCAACATCGCACCTGTCGCCGCCCGGTTGCACACGGCGAATTTGCACCGTCACTGACGCACGATCATTCGCAGCGTTGCTATCGTTGGGTACAGCCACAAAGGCGGTGTTATCCAAACGCGTAAGGTCCAGAGGGAGTGCCGCAGCCACGACGAGTCGCATCGCCACCTCGTGGCTCTCACCCCTATCAAGCTCAGGTAGGCGCCAGACTATACGCTTGCCCACCAGGCTATCAGGTGTAACGCTAAAGTCCGCAGCCACTGTGTGTTCGGGCAAAAGGTCCACCAGCCATCCCGGCTCAGAAAGGACAGGCCCGATGTTTCGGACCGTAAGGAAGCAGGTGAAGCTTTCGCCCGGGCCTACAGTCTCCACGCCTGCCATCTTGGTCAGGGCCAGGTCTGTTTGCCGCTGAGCCACAATTGGCTGTTCAGCGACCACCACTGTGCTGTCTACATTGTTCGCAGCTGCTGTGTCATTGGCTGCCCGTACCAGTGCCACATTGAGCAGACGAAGCGGCGACGCCACCAACGGCGAGTCCACCACCGCCACAAACGCAAGGCGCATCACCTCGCCCACCCGCAGCGAATCCAACCGCCACACCACCCTCCTCCCCACCACCTCATCCGGCTCCCGACTGAACTCCTTTACCTCCACACTCCCAGGCAAACTGTCCACCACCACCACCTGCCGCGCTACCCCAGGACCCAGATTGCTCACCTCAAGCTCGTACCCAATCCTACCCCCTGCCCACACACTGTCCCGATCCGCACGCTTCACCATCCGCACGTCACAAACCACCGGCCGTACCGGACGAGGACGAACTATCACCGCCTTTTCTGCCTCGTCATCCCCAGGCACCAAATCCCCAGCCGCATTCACCACCACCACATTCCGCATCTGGCCGCTGCTCAACGAGTCCACCCGAACCCATACCGCCCACTCCCTCCGCTCCCCCACACCCAGGGAATCAATCCACCACCATACGACGCGCCCCTCAACCGAATCCGGACGCATCCCAAACTCGGTCACCGCCACGTGCACCGGCAACGTGTCCACTACCGCAATCCGATAGGCCGGCCCAGGCCCCTCGTTGCCTACGGCAAGCCGGTACGCAAACACGCTGCCCACTTCCACCGTATCCACCTCCGCCGCCTTGCTCACCCACACCTCGCAAGGCTGAGGCACCACCACGGTCCACGCCTGCTGTCGATCGTTCACGACGTTCGTGTCCCCCAAGGCGCTGATCACTGCAGAGTTCACCAACCAGAACGGTACTTCCGGAGCCCCACCATTTACCCTCACCAGCGCCTCAATCGCCCGCTCCTCACCCACGGCAATCTCTGGGAACCGCCACACCACTACCCGACCCACCAGGCTGTCCGGAGCAGGCACAAACCTAATGGGCGTCACCCACACCGGCAGCGTGTCCCGCACCGCACATTCAGTCGCAGGAGACGGACCAAAATTGGTGACAACCAACCTGTAACTCAACGTAGCCCCCACCATCACAGTGTCCTGATCCGCCTTTTTGGTCAGCTGCACATCACACCACAGCGGTACCTCCTGCGGCTCCTCTGCTACCACCTCCACCGTAGAGGTGTCGTTCCCAGCTGTTGTGTCATTGGCTGCCCGTACCAGTGCCACATTGAGCAGACGAAGCGGCGACGCCACCAACGGCGAGTCCACCACCGCCACAAACGCAAGGCGCATCACCTCGCCCACCCGCAGCGAATCCAACCGCCACACCACCCTCCTCCCCACCACCTCATCCGGCTCCCGACTGAACTCCTTTACCTCCACACTCCCAGGCAAACTGT
>JAPDPR010000008.1:0-12508 GCA_034506335.1 candidate division KSB1 bacterium | reverse complement strand
CCACCACCACCACCTGCCGCGCTACCCCAGGACCCAGATTGCTCACCTCAAGCTCGTACCCAATCCTACCCCCTGCCCACACACTGTCCCGATCAGCACGCTTCACCATCCGCACGTCACAAACCACCGGCCGTACCGGACGAGGACGAACTATCACCGCCTTTTCTGCCTCGTCATCCCCAGGCACCAAATCCCCAGCCGCATTCACCACCACCACATTCCGCATCTGGCCGCTGCTCAACGAGTCCACCCGAACCCATACCGCCCACTCCCTCCGCTCCCCCACACCCAAGGAGTCAATCCACCACCACACCACGCGCCCCTCAACTGAATCCGGGCGCATCCCAAACTCTGTCACCGCCACGTGCACCGGCAACGTGTCCACTACCGCAATCCGATAGGCCGGCCCAGGCCCCTCGTTGCCTACGGCAAGCCGGTACGCAAACACGCTGCCCGCTTCCACCGTGTCCACCTCCGCCGCCTTGCTCACCCACACCTCGCAAGGGTGAGGCACCACCACGGTTACTACTTCGGCCACATCGTTTGTCCGGTTCGTGTCCGAGGCTACATGTACGTGAGCACGGTTAACCACGAGCGCGGGCAGTTCCAACAAAGGTGCACTCACCCGCGCCGACACGAGTACCGTCGTTTCCTGTCCGGCAGCGATTTCTGCAAAACGCCAGACTGCCACCCCGTGAAGAAAACTCTCGGGTTCGGGAACAAACGATACCGGTACCACAAGTGGAGGGAGCGTATCTTGTAGCACGCACTCCCTCGCCGGCCCTGGGCCGACATTAGTGAGAGACAGGGTGTAGGTAACTACCTGCCCGGCCACTACCGTGTCAACATCCGCTACCTTACGAAGCGCCAGGTCGCACGGCAGTTCTTCCGCGGGCTGGATAGCCACTACCGCCACCTCTGCGGTGTCGTTGGAAGCACTGGTATCGTTGATGGCAACTACAATACCGCGGTTGGTAACGACCACTACGGAATCCTCGAGGGTGTCGGCCACCATCCCCACAACGGTGATGTGGAAAGTCTGACCCACCTCGAGCGAATCGAGTCGCCAAACGGCCATCAGCCCCGCCGTAGAATCTGGGGTCGGGCTACAGTGCACCTGCGCAAGTTCGGGTGGAAAGTGTTCCCAAAGATTGATGCGTCTGGCTGTGTGGGGTCCGTTGTTCTGGGCGAACAACTCAAACTGAAGCCGCCCTCCGGCAAGAACCGTGTCCTCGCTTGCCCGCTTGACCAACCCGACGTCACAAGGCAGGGTACAGGCGCCCAGGTAGACGAACACAAACCTGAAGATATGGACACTTTCTGGCTTGGCGCCGGTGATGCGCTCGCCAGGGGGGTTCAAAAACTGGGGATACTGATCTTGGATAAGAAGATAATGGTTCAGCACGATCACGTTTTGCCCTTGTCGGAGGTAGAACTGCCCTGCATCGCGCGTGGCACTGAACGCGAGGGCGGAAGTGTCAGCGACCACCCGATAAGGCCCGGCATTCGGGTCACACACGGGCGCAAAGGTGCTGTCAGGATATCTGACCTGAAGGAAATAGGACTCGTTCGTCTGGCCTTGGGAGTAGAGGACGCCGGTGAGGATACGGTAGTAGCCTTCTTTGGCAGCTGATACACACAACGCATCGAGGGTGGCAGGAGGCCGGTGGGCCCGCACCCGAACGAGGGCCGGGTCAGTGGCCACCGAGAGGCTGTCGCCTACTGCGTGCAGGTTCAACTCGACACATGGTAAATCTTGTGCCAGCGCATAGGTGGGGAGCAGACCGCTGATAGCAAGGTAGAAAAGCACAATCGCCCAGGCACAATTTCTCATCGCAACACCCGCTTTTTCGAGAGCTTGGCCGTAACTGCCTTCCGCCAGTTTACCCGCGCCAGCAGTTGGCCAACCCGCCAGACCACCGCGTCAGGCTAGCAAAGCGACACAGTTCCATCTTTTCGTGTCTATATTACGACAAAAGTGGGCCAGTCGCATACAATTTTTTTGGGGGCGATCTGTGGGTCGGCAACCAATTCTTGCACTGCTCATGTGGACCCGGTTGTGGCTGCAGGTCCAGTGGGAATGATGAAAGGGCTGCCAATCAACTCCGAACCTCGGGACTAAACCACGGGGCGTCAGCGCGCCGGCGGTAAGCCGAGAGCCCTCCCCTTCGGTGAGTTGCGGACACTAGGACGATTTCCGATCTCGCTTGCGTCCTGGATCTGCCCCGAGGCGCACCATCGATCAGAAACACCTGAGCGAATCCCCTGACCTATCGCAACTCGCGGGCCTAGACTCGCATGGACGAGAAAGCCAGCATGTGGCGTTGCAATGCCGTGCCTTGTTCCTACGAACTGTTCTCCCACTTTCCCGCTCGAGCTTCTTCCAATTATGAGTGCGGCGATGGAGGGCCGTGGCCCGAAAGTTTTTTTCTCAAGAGGATCCGCTCATCCCACTCGCGCGAGCGCACGCGCACATTATCACATCGCGCGGCCGGTGCACATTTTCCCCTTGACATTCAAGCAGATTTTTGTGATATTCGAATGCGTCGCGGTTATGCGTCTTGGCGTAAGCTCCGATCAAGCCAGTGGCGGTGGTGACTCGTGGGAGCGCCTGGGAAATCAGATCCTGTGTGCCTGATCTGCGCGGTCACGTACAACGCTTCAGGGAAGGAAGCGTTGGCGCGGAGGCTTTTGCAGGAGCGATTTGGTAAAATTGTGCTTGAGTCTGAGCACTACCCTTTCGATTTCACCACGTACTACGAGGACGAGATGGGCACCTCGCTCCGCAAGTACTTTGTGAGTTTTGCCGAGCTCATCCGGCCCGAGGATTTGGTGGAGGCAAAACTTTGCACCAATGCCATGGAGCAAGAGCTTGCAACTGCAGGGAAGCGAAATGTCAATCTCGACCCCGGCTACTTGGAGTCTGCGAAAGTGGTGCTGGCGACTACCAAGGACTATGGCCACCGCATCTACTTGGGGCGAGGCATCTACGGTGACCTCCACCTCCGCTATCGGCACGGCCATTTCGAGCCGTTGGAGTGGACCTATCCGGACTATCGGCAACCCTTGTCATTGGAATTCTTTGCCAAGGTACGTGAATGGTACTTGAACACGAGAAAACATCGAAGCACCAGGTGAATAGCCAGGCAGGTCTGACCTACGAGGCCGCAGGCGTAAGCATCGCTGCGGGTGACGAAAGTGTGGAGCGCATCAAGGCCATGGCGCGCGCCACCTACGGCCCCTCTGTGCTGCGCGACATCGGGCTGTTCGGCGGTTTCTATGAACTCGACTCGGGACGCTGTCGCCGTCCGGTCCTGGTATCAAGCATCGACGGAGTGGGGACCAAAGTGAAGGTGGCCTGCGCGCTGGGGGTGTACGACACCGTTGGCGAGGACCTAGTGAATCACTCCGTCAATGACGTGATGACCAGCGGAGCCGACCCGCTTTTCTTCCTGGACTACTTGGCCACAGGGAAGCTGAAGCCGGAGGTGGTGGAAAAGGTCGTGGAAGGCATGGCCCGCGCCTGCCGCCAAGCTGGGTGCGCACTCATCGGGGGCGAGACTGCCGAGATGCCGGGTGTCTACCACCCTGATGACTTCGACCTTGCTGGCGCGATTGTCGGGGTTGTGGAAAAGGAACAAATCATCGATGGCCACACTATCAAAGCCGGAGACGTGCTGGTGGGCATTGGCTCCAATGGACTACACACCAATGGCTATTCGCTGGCGCGGAAGGTCCTGTTGGAATTGGCCGGCATAAAGCTGACCGAACACGTGCACGAATTGGGGTGTACTTTGGGAGAGGAGCTGCTCCGCGTGCACCGCTCCTATCAAACCCTGGTGCAGCAGGTACGAAGCCTGCCTGGCTTGCACGGCATTGCCCACATTACGGGCGGTGGAATCGTGGGTAACACCAGCCGCCTGTTGCCTGCCGGCCGCTCACTGCGCATCGACTGGCAGGCCTGGGAGGTGCCGCCCATTTTCCGCCTTATCCAGCGCCTAGGAAAGGTCGAGGATGCCGAGATGCGCCGCGTGTTCAACCTCGGCATCGGGGAAGTGCTGGTGGTCGCACCGGAGGCCGCGAGCATTTGCATCGAAAAGGCATCTGCGGCAGGCTTTGCGGCCTACATCATCGGCGAAGTTGCGTGAGGACCGGTGAGTAGCAGAGTGGTTCGGCCGTTGAAAGTGGCTGTAATCGGCGCCGGAGGATGGGGCACGGCGTTGGCGATCCTCCTGCACGGAAACGGGCACGAGGTGCGCATGTGGGAGTTTCGCCCAGAGGTGGCGAAACTGCTGGCCACCGAGCGCGAGAATCGGCACTTGCTCCCGGGCGTGCCCATCCCGCCGGAGATCCATATCACCGCCGACTTGCAGGCGGCGGCAGAGGACGCCGAGCTTATCGTGGTGGCTGTCCCTTCACACACGATGCGCCAAGTGGCTCGCCAGTTGTGTTCGGTGCAGGCGATAAAGTCGGCTCTGGTAGTGAGCGCCACCAAGGGGATTGAAAACGATACCCTCCTGCGCATGACGGAGGTGCTGCTTCAAGAGATTCCGGGCCTTGCGGAAGAACGCGTGGTGGCACTGTCCGGGCCCAGTCATGCCGAAGAGGTGAGCAGGGGCATTCCCACGGCGGTGGTGTGCGCCAGCTCATGTGCGGAGAGCGCCCGTGTGGCCCAACAAGTTTTCATGAACAGGACTTTTCGCGTGTACACTGGGAGTGACGTGATTGGCGTCGAACTGGGTGGGGCGCTGAAGAACGTGATTGCGATCGCCGCGGGCATTTGCGACGGCGCAGGCTTTGGCGACAATACGAAGGCGGCGCTCCAACCCCGTGGCCTGGTGGAGATCGTCCGCCTGGGCGTCAAACTGGGGGCGAACCCATTGACCTTTGCCGGCCTCACCGGCATGGGCGACCTGATCGTCACCTGCATGAGCAAGTACAGCCGCAATCGCTATCTGGGCGAACAGATCGGCAAAGGGCGCACGCTCCAGCAGGTGCTCAGTGACATGGTAATGGTGGCCGAAGGGGTGCGGACGACGAGCTCCGCCTACCAGCTAAGTCTGCGCCACAACGTGGAGATGCCCATCACCACTGAGGTATACCGCATCCTTTTTGAAGGGAAAAATCCACGCGCAGCCCTGGAGGACCTGATGACCAGGGACGCCAAAGTGGAAGCATGGGGCTAAGCGAGAGAGGGACAGAGCATGGTCAAGCGCATCCTTTTGCCTGTTGACGGCTCCGAGTATACCAATTCGGTGCTGAAGCACGGCATTGCCATGGCGCGACGCTTTTCCGCGCGTGTGCGCGTTCTGTCGGTGGTGGACGTGCGCATCTTCGAGTGGGTGCTGTCGGTGGGAGCCGACGGTTTTGTGCCAGTACTCCCTGCACCCGGCTATCAGGAGGAATCGCGAAAGCTGCTGGAAAAGAAGGCGCAGGCGGTCTTGGACAAATGCGCGCACGCCCTGCAAAGCGAAGGGATCCCTTTTGAGGCGGAGACGGTCGGTGGGTCACCGGTCGAGATCATCTGCGAGCGCGCCAACCTGGCGGATCTAATTGTCATGGGCAACCGTGGCGAGTACGCGCGCTGGGCAACCAGCATGCTGGGTGCCACTTTGGAGCCGGTCACCCGTCACGTGAGCAAGCCGATCATGATTGTGCAGCAGCGTTTCCGCGAGATCCGGCGTGTGGTGGCCGCCTATGACGGGAGCGAACACGCCAATCGCGCCCTGCAGATGGCCGGTTTCTTCGCCGAGCGCCTGCCAGCCCAGGTCACTGTCGTCAATGTTTCTGACGACCGCGACTTGAGCGCGCGTATCTGCGCGGAGGGGTTGCACTACCTGCAAGCCTACGATGCGCAAGTGGACTCCGCTACCCTCTCTGGCAGACCGGAGACCGCCATCATCGAATTCGCCACCAAGAATAGATACGATCTCATCGTCATGGGCGCCTACGGCCACTCGCGGATCCGCGAAGCCATTCTCGGCAGCACGACAGTGCAGCTCATGCGCAAGAGCCCTATTCCGGTCCTTCTGGTCAAGTAATCTCGATCGCACTGCAGACAAGGAGCAGAACTCGCATGGCACAACGGGTCTACATCTCGGACGTCGCACAATACGTGGGTCAAACGGTGGAAGTGTGGGGATGGCTCTACAACATGCGCTCCAGCGGCAAGCTGCGTTTTCTGCTGGTGCGCGACGGGACAGGAATCATCCAAAGCGTCTTCTCCCGGGCCGATGTGCCGGAGCACGTATTCGAGGCCACCGAGAAACTCACCCAGGAGAGTTCCCTGAAGGTGCGAGGGCAGGTCCGAGAAGACAGACGAGCCCCTGGGGGCTATGAACTCCTGGCGGAAGACATGCAGATCGTCCACATTGCCCAGGACTACCCCATCACCCCCAAGGAGCATGGGACGACGTTCCTGATGGATCACCGTCACCTCTGGCTACGTTCGCGCAAACAGCACGCCATCTTGCGCGTGCGACACGAGATAATCCGAGCCGCCCGCCAGTTCTTCGACGACCGAGGCTTTGTGCTCCTGGACGCACCCATCTTCACCCCTGCTTCGGTGGAGGGGACAACTACCCTTTTTGAAACAGACTACTTCGGCGGGAAAGCCTACCTGACGCAAAGCGGACAGCTGTACGTGGAGGCCGGAGCCATGGCCTTCGGCAAGGTGTACTGTTTCGGCCCCACATTTCGGGCGGAAAAATCCAAGACCCGCCGACACCTCACCGAATTCTGGATGTTGGAACCGGAAGTGGCCTACGCGGACCTCAACGATATCATGGAGTTGGCCGAGGGGCTGATCGTGCACATCGTGCAGTCGGTCTTGTCCCACCGCCGGGAAGAATTGGCGGTGCTGGAACGCGATGTGACCCCTCTAGAGCGGGTTTCTCCACCCTTTCCGCGCATCAGCTACGACCAGGCGGCTGACCTGTTAGAAAAGGCGGGCACCGGTTTCCGACGGGGTGACGATCTCGGCGGCACCGACGAGACGGTCCTTTCCCAGCAGTTTGACCGCCCGGTCATGGTGCATCGCTACCCGGCAGCGGTCAAGGCATTCTACATGAAGGACGATCCCGAGCATCCCGGCAGGGTGCTGTGCGTCGATGTCTTAGCACCGGAGGGCTACGGCGAGATCATCGGCGGAGGACAGCGCGAGGACGACCTTGCTACCCTTGAGCAAAAAATCAAGGCGCACAACCTGCCCATGGAGCCGTATGAGTGGTACCTTGACCTCCGCCGTTACGGGAGCGTGCCCCATTCTGGCTTTGGGATCGGCATCGAACGGACGGTGGCATGGGTGTGTGGCTTGGCGCACATCCGGGAGACCATCCCCTTCCCCAGGACGATGTACCGGATCTATCCATGAGGCGCTTCGTCGCACGAAAGCCCACCATCGCCGTGCTTGGCGGCGCGGTGTGCAGCCATGAGGTCGGCCAGCTTGCCTATGAGGTCGGGAGGCTCATCGCCCAACGCGGCGGGGTGCTCATCTGCGGCGGGCGCTCCGGAGTCATGGAGGAAGCTTGCAGGGGCGCTGCAGAAGAGGGTGGCGTGACCGTAGGCATACTGCCTGGAGACGATCCAGCAGACGCGAACCCCTACGTGCAGATCGCCCTTGCTACCGGCCTGGGCGACGCGCGCAACGTGGTCATTGTCAAGTCCGCACACGCTGCCATCGCCATTGACGGCAGCTACGGCACATTGTCGGAGATTGCTTTCTGCCTAAAGCTGGGCGTGCCGGTGGTGGGTCTGCAGACCTGGTCCATCGACCCGCAGGTGCACCAGGTGCGCACCCCGGCCGAAGCAGTGGAAAAAGCCTTTTCCCTCGCAGTCTCGAGGCAAGAGAGACGATGAAGGTCCGGGCAGTCATTGTGGTACGTGGCATGGTGCAGGGCGTGGGGTTTCGCCATTACGCTTACCGGCAAGCCAAGGCCCTGGGCCTGGTGGGCTACGTGCGTAACCAGTGGGACGGGTCGGTGCTGAGCGAAGTGGAGGGGGAGCGCGGTATGGTCGAGGAATATATCAAAGCCCTCACCGTCGGGCCGCGCTTCTCCAGTGTCCGCGATGTCCAGGTCAAATGGGAGGAGTACACCGGCGAGTTTACATACTTCGAGATAGCCTTCTGAGGCATGGACGGCATAGCCCCTTTTTGTCGCCTGCGACCCACAATGCAGCGGGGACAAAGTTCTGGCAGTACCACAGCGGGGCCAGAGGTTTGATTTCGTCCCATTGACCAGCCCAGTGGCCGTTCGCACAAGCGGGGAAAAGCCACGTCTCAAGCACAAGTACGCAATCAACGAGGCTGGGTGTGAGGAGGAACAAGGTTCCGAAACTGGAAGGGAGACTTAGATGGCGGCGCTTGCGGAGCTTATTCGCACCGTACCGGACTTTCCAAAAAAGGGGATAGGTTTCAAGGACATCACCACCTTGATCAAGCATGGGGACGCCTTTCGCGAAGCAGTGGATGCGATGCTTGCACCTTTTGCCAACGAACCCATTGATGCCGTCCTGGGAGTGGAAGCGCGCGGCTTCATCTTTGCCGCCGCCGCAGCCTACAAGCTGGGCGTCGGCATCATCCCGGCACGCAAGCCGGGCAAGCTCCCGGCGGAGGTGGTGCGCGAAGAGTACGCCCTCGAGTACGGAACAGACGCCATCGAGGTGCACAAGGACGCGATCACACGCGGGCAGAGGGTGCTGGTCATCGACGATCTCTTGGCCACAGGGGGAACAACCGCAGCGGCGGTACGGTTAGTGGAGCGATTGGGTGGCATCGTCGTGGGAGTCTCGTTCCTCATCGAGCTTTCTTTTCTCAACGGAAGACAAAAGCTCGAGCCGCACAGAGTCTATTCGGTAATGAGCTTTGCTTCAGAATAGGCGCCTGTGTGCGGTTTCGTGAGGCATAGCCTCTTGTCCCTGCCTGTGAGGGGCTGACCACGTAGAGAACACGGACAAAGGAATCATGGGTTTTCTTGGACGACATATCGTATGGGGCCCTGTCACGATGGGGTTGTTGGTGGAGCTGTGCGCGGCGCAGTCTTTTGATATCGGGTACTTTGCGCCCACGCTCGTGGGGAGCGGAGCACGGGCCACCGCCATGGGGAGCGCTGGCGTGGCGGCGGTCAACGATGGGATGGCCGCTGCCGTCAACCCGGCGGCTCTTACGCGGATCGCCGGCTCCCAAGCGCTCGTGGCGGGTCGTTTCACCTTTGGCTCCTTCTCGGCCCAACCACGCAGCCCGCTGCCACAGGATGTATCCCTGGAAAGCTCGCTGGGCTCGGATCTGACGCCCGAGTTCGTCGGTGTGGTCTTTCCTCTGAGCGCCTCCGGCCGACGCGTCATTGGGGCGTTGGCGGTCACGAACATCCTGGACCTGGGCCGCTCGACCCTCTTCCGCTGGATCGTGGGCCGCGAATACCCCATCAGGAACTACAGAGACATTGAGCAGACCCTTAATGGCGGCTTGTATGCCCTCACTGCCGCCGTGGGCGCAGAGCTGAATACCCGCACCTCCGTCGGACTGACCGTCCATTTTCTCTCAGGACGCCAGAAGGTGGAATGGACGGAACGCACCGCCACCGAAGGCGTGGAAACAGTGCAGAAGTCGTGGCGGCAGGAAAACAAGTTCTCTGGCCTGGCTTTGGAGATTGGCTCCACAGCAAGAGTCGGGAAGTCGCTGGATTTGGGGCTCAAGCTATCGCTCCCTCATACTCTGACCTTTGTGCACCCCAGCTTCACGGCCTCGGCACGTGACAGTGTACTCAATGATTTGAACCTTAAGGTCCCGTTGTTTTTTGCCCTGGGCACTTCCTTCCGACCGTGGGGGCGAATGTGCATCGCGCTGGATTTCCGCTGGGCCCCCTGGTCCGAGGCCGCGTTCGATACGGTCGGCTGGGTGCCCCGCCTGCGTCTTCCAGACGCTCACAGCGTGCACGTGGGGTTTGAGTACCTCTTTCCCATCCGCGAGTGGCTTCTGCCCGTGCGCCTTGGCTTCCACACTGACCCCCGCGCCGAATACCAGTTCGCTGCGCAAGAACCTGAGCATTGGGGCGACCCGATATCGGGCATTGCTCTGTGCGGTGGACTTGGCGTCCAGTCGTCATTGGTGAGCTTCGATCTGTCAGTCGATTTCGGCTTAAGCAGCTACACCGGGCGCAATGTGTTCGCCGAAGTGCCCGAGGGCTGGAAGATCAAGGAACAAAGGATCAAAGTCGTATTTGCCGCGATGGTAAGGGTGCAATAGGTCGGTCTCATTTTCCCAGGCATTTGACGATCCACGGACTTGCGTTAAACTAGGCCCCCAGAAGGCTTTGTTTCTTTCATAAGAGATGGAGCTAACGGAGTAACCGATGACAAAGCCAGTTTTTGAGGAAGTGCCGGCCGAGCGCCTCCGCTGGCGATGCGACCCGGCAAGCCTGCCGTTTGCCTCTACGGCGGAGGTGAGCATGGCGGAGAAGATCTTGGGCCAAGACAGGGCTGTCCGGGCCCTGCGCATGGGTCTTGAGATCAACAGCGTCGGCTACAATATCTTCGTCACCGGTCAGGCTGGCACAGGTCGAACCACTACGGTGCGCCACTTGCTTGCCGGACGGCGCGGCGAGCGGATTCCGGACGACAAGCTGTACGTGAACAACTTTAAGAACCCAGATTCTCCTCTGGCCATTAGCCTCCCGGCGGGAAGAGGGAGGGCTTTTCGCAAAGACATGGCCGACGCCGTCGCTGCCCTGCGCCGCCAGATTCCGCAGCTCTTCGAAAGCGACCAATACGCGCAGCGTCGGCAACGTCTTGTGGACACTTACAGTGAGCAAGAGCGGAAGGTGGTGGCGGCATTTGAAGAGCGCGTGAGCAAAGAGGGGTTCGCCGTCATCCAAGTGCAGGTGGGCCCCATGACCAAACCGGATCTGGTCCCGATCATCGAAGGCTCCCCAGTGCCCATGGAACAGCTGGATGCCCTTGTGAGCCAACAACGACTCCCTGCCGAAACGGCAGCACGCCTCAAGGAAAAATACCCAGAGCTACTGAAAGAGCTGCCCGGGGTGCTCAAAGAGTTGCGCAAGACGCAGGCAACCCTACGCCAGAAGCTCAGCGAGCTGGACACCCAGTTTGCGCGCGAGCTGGTCGGGCCTCTTATCGCCGATTTGAAAGAAAAATACCGGGATGAGAAAGTCCAGCGCTACCTGGACGACGTCCAAGAGAGTATCCTCGAACGTCTGGACCTGTTCCGCGGCAGGGCAGAAGGCGAGGGAAGCAGAGAAGGCGGACCGCCGGAGGCTGATCCCTTCTTGGACTACCAGGTGAACCTCATTGTGGACAATGCCGACACCAAGGGCGCGCCAGTCATCTTCGAAAGTACACCCACCTACAAAAATCTGTTTGGCACCATCGAACGCGTGATGGATAGCCGCGGCATGTGGCGCGCCGATTTCACCAAGATCAAAGCCGGTTCTTTCCTCCGTGCCAATGGTGGCTTCTTGGTCATCAACGCCCTGGACGCGCTCGTGGAGCCAGGGGTGTGGCAGGCGCTGAAGCGCACCCTGCGCAATCGGCAGGTGGAGATTCAGAGCTTTGACCCGTTCTTCATGTTCACCACCTCCGCGCTGAAACCGGAGCCGATTGCCACTGACGTCAAAGTCATCATGATCGGCGACCCGTGGATTTACCAAGTGCTGTACTATCAAGACGACGACTTTAAGAAAATCTTCAAGGTCAAGGCAGACTTTGACAGCGTCATGCCGCGCGGCGAGCCGAACGTTCTGCAGTACGCCTCGTTCATCCGCAAGATCTGTGAGGAGGAGAAGCTCCTCCACTTTGACCGCGAGGCGGTGGCGGCAGTGGTGGAGTACGGGGTGCGCTTAGCAGGGCGGCAGACCAAGCTCTCTACCCGTTTCAATTACATCGCCGATCTGGTGCGCGAGGCCCACTACTGGGCAACTCAGGACAAAGCGAAGGTCGTGACCGCAAAGCATGTGGATAAGGCCCTGGAGGAGAAGATCGAGCGCGTGAGCCTGATCGAGGACAAAATCCGCGAGATGATTGCCGAGGGCACGCTCATTATCGACACTGAAGGGAGCAAAGTGGGCCAGGTGAACGGCTTGTCTATCATCGACCTTGGGGACTATGCTTTTGCCCACCCATGCCGTATCACGGCGCAAACGGCCATGGGGCGGGCAGGCATCATCAACATCGAGCGCGAGGCGGAGATGAGCGGCCCGACCCACAACAAAGGGGTACTCATCCTTGCCGGCTACCTGCGCGGCAAGTTCGCCCAGGACAAGCCACTAAGCATGAGCGCCAGCATCTGCTTTGAGCAGAACTACAGCGGCGTAGACGGCGACAGTGCGTCGTCCACCGAGATCTATGCCCTGCTCTCCAGCCTGGCAGATCTTCCTTTGCGGCAGGACATTGCGGTGACTGGGTCGGTGAATCAGAAGGGCGAGATTCAGCCCATCGGCGGGGTCAACGAAAAGATTGAGGGCTTTTTCCGCGTATGCAAGGTGCGCGGGCTTAC